>SKVE01000410.1 GCA_007129635.1 Planctomycetaceae bacterium | reverse complement strand
GGCGATCAACGCGAAGGCGATCACGTCGGGGACCCACAGGAGCGCGTAGCGAGTGGTATTGCTCGAAGGCGGAGGCGTCGATCAGCTCCGCAAGGTGCCACCGAGGTTGGGTTCGGATCGGCCCGCATCGCCGCGACCGCGACGAGTCGAGGTGTCTGATCGAGAGCAGACGTCGGCCGTCCTTATCCAATGTTCTGTTGGATCATTGGAAGCATGCGGCCGTGGTTTTTTGGAGCACAAAGTGTCCGAAGGAGAAGCAGCCAAGGGGGTGAAACCTCGCGGCATACCGCACCCCCGCCGCGAACTCGAATGCAATCAAATGGCTGCCAAACCTGCGATCGTTCCCCTGAAATTATCCAGGGGCATACCAATCGTTATCCCCTCGGGAAAAACGTCCAGTCGTCGCACCGTCGTGTCTGCTGATGAAATACCGGAAACCGAGCCACTGGCGCTCGATGTGCCGGCGCTCGATGTGCCGGCGCTCGATGTGGCGGCGTTTGTAGACGTGGCGGAGATTTCCGAGTTGGAATCAGAGTCGCTCGCCGTCCTGACGCCGGAGCCTTCCGCGTTTGAACCCCCAGGTGAACCGAATCGAAGTCCCCTGCCGCCATTGCCGCCGCTGCGCCATCACGGTAGGGAAGCATTGCGCACCTTAGATCACCACGATCAAGCCGATCTGGCACTCGCATCGCTGCAGATGTCCGAACCAACATCTGCAGTCCGCCACATCGCGGCCGATGTCGAGCCCGTTTCATCGGAAGAACCGGAGCAGGACAAACTTGCCGATGATGCAGACGTGCCAGCGCCGCTTCGACGACTGCAGTCGAACGACGTCGAATCTACAGCGCCCGCGATTCTCCAGGATCGGTCGGTGATTAGCGACAGCCCGTTAGACCCGGCGCCGGTGGCAGAGCTACGCCCCATTAACGATGCGTCGAGACTGGAATTGGAATTGAAGGAAGTACGGATCTTGCACACGCGCGAGCGCATCCATCGAATCGTACCCAGCGGCGAGCACGTTTGCGAGGTGGTGATGTTGAATCCTCGAGAGATCGCGTTGATCGGGCGGCAGCACGGTACGATGCAATTGGATTTCTGGTATGACGACCAGGGCCTCCAGCGAACCCGCTACTCGGTAACCGTCCAAGAGGAGCCAACATCGCAAAACGTTTCGTTGGAAGAGTCGCAGAGGATCGAAACGGTGATCCACCAGCTTTTCCCCGGCAGCCATATCGAATGCCAGCGTGAGCCAGCTCGTTTGATCGTCCGGGGGTACGCCCAGAATGAACGTCAAGCGACCGACATTATCTCGACAATACGACGCTCGCAATTGATCCCGGTTGTCGACCTGATTGAAATTCGAGCCCAAGAGCGTCGAATCCAAATGCCATGACCTGAAATCTAGTCGAACGAGTCCAAGATTGAATTAGGGAATCCAAGGGGGAAATCGTCGTGAACACTCGAACCAGCGCTATCGCGATACCGGTTCTAGCTCTGTTGCTGGGGGTCTACTTGACTAGCGGATGGCAAGCTGCTGAGGCACAAGAGTTACCGCCTCAGCCGTCCCCCACCATCGTGATGGATGATACGATGGGAATGCAGGGAGTTCCGGCACCGATTCCCAGCGTAGCGGACGAAATGCTGCTGAGTGAGGGAGACTTTTTCTCGCCTGCATTTTCGCCCGATTACGGAATGAGCTGTTGGCCCGCATGGTACGTACGCGGCGAGGCACTGCTGATTTCCAATGAAACCTACGACCGCGTGTCTCTCACCCGCGATTTCGAGCTGGCTCCTTTCGCGTACGAGAGCGGGATGCGAATCACGGCCGGACGCCGCCGAGACTGCTCGGACGGTTGGGAAGTCTCGTACATGGGCGGACTGGACTGGATATCCGAGGCCGAAGTGACGGGAGAGAATCTGTCAGGCACCCGGCTTGTATCTGCAAATGGACAGGTAGATCTGTCCGCGTTCAGCCAGGCAAATTATCAATATCAGCGATACAAGTCGTCGCTGTTTAGCATCGAGGCGCACCAGCGTTATTACGACTGGGATACCATGACTTGCCTGCTGGGCATCCGCTACCTCGACCTCAGCGAATCCTACGACTTTCTCTCGCAGCGTCCGATCAATGATGGCGTCGAGACGGGATTGTTTCAATCGAGAATTCAGAATCGGTTGATCGGCCCGCAAGCGGGAGTCGAAATGCTGCATCCGGTCGGAGCGACGAATATCCTGACCGTCAGCGGCAGACTCAAAGGCGGTATCTATGCCAACATCGTGGACGGTCGGACTCAAGTGATCAACGCGGATGTGGTCCAGTTCGACAATAGGGTGGAAACATTTCAGATCGCTGGCATCTTCGAACTGGGTTTTAACGCCCATCTCCAACTCACACGGCGACTGAGCGCTCATGCCGGATACGAACTCTGGTACCTCCCGGGCGTTGCCCTGGCCCCGGCCCAAAACGTGTCCCCGATGACACTCGATACGGGCAACAGGATCCGAACCGATCGAGAAGCCTGGTTCCACGGCTTATCGTTGGGCGGGCAGTACACCTGGTGACGGTGAAGGCATCGCGTCAAAGCCATCGATCTACGGCGTGCGAGGCGTCGATTGTCTTGCCCGTCGGGCAGCCAGCGCCTCATGGCGTTTGGCCATCTCGTGATCGCCTAGCGCCAGGTAGACCTGTGCCAGCGTCGCGTGCAATTCGGCCTGTTCCACACCGATGATCAGCACGGCTTCTAAATCGGTCAGTGCCTCCTGCCATCGTTCGAGTGCGGCCAAAATCCTGCCGCGAGTCGCCCGCATCTCGGGTTCGCCACCGGAGATGCGCACCGCGATTTCGGCTAGTCGCAACGCGCGGTCCAGTTCGGCATCCTCGCCACTTGCCAACGCCCATGCCAATTGATTCAACAGCGACGGCAGGCGGGAATTCAGTCGATAAGCCTGTTCCAGATGCCGCCTGGCGTCGTTCCATCGTCCATCGGCGACAAGCGATGATCCGACCAGCAGATGCATGGTTGCCGGGCTTTGCCCTTTGGCCAAAAGATCCCTCAGGCGGTCACGCATCTGATCGCTGGACGCTCCCGAATATCGCAAGAACATCGCCAAGCGATCCACCACTTGAGGATGATCCGGTGCGACAATCAGGGCTTTGGTCAAGAGATCAAGGCTCTGGGACAGATGCCTCGAATCGCTGATTTCCCGCTGACCTGCTTTCAACAGATAGAGTTCCGCCAGTGCCTTTCGCAATGGCGGGGCATCGGCCGCCGTCAACCCTTCCTGCAAAAGCGTTTCGGCTTCTGCCAGATCCCCATCCAACCGATGGACCTGGGCCAAGGAGACTCGGGCCTCCGCATCAGCCGGGTCCCGATCGACCCGCGTCTGAAAATATTGACGAGCATAACGCAAAACTCGCAGCAGACGCACATTGTCCTGACGTTGCGAATAGACTTCTGCCAGCGGAAGATAGAATTCGGGACGCCTGGGCGCGGATTCCTCCAGGTACCTGACGGCTTGTGCCGTGTCTTTGGTCTCCAGATACAATTCGGCCAGTTTCTCTTGGGCTTGGTCACGCAGTTCCGCAGTCCGCAAGGATTGCTCGAAGTGATGGATCGCCTGATCTCGCCACACCATGTCGCCGGCCTTTTCGCCGCTGTTGGCTTGTTGCAAGTGCTTGCCCATCCAGAAATGAGCCACCGGATACCCAACGCTTGGATAAGGCGCCAAATCACGCATCAGGCGATTCGCTCGTGATGTGTCCCCTTCGGATTCGGCCAGACGTGCCAGCGCGTATTGGGTTTGCGGACCAGGTTCATCCATCAGGACCAATTTCCGCACGTAGACCTTGGCGCTGTTCAGGTCTTCATTCTCCAGTGCCTGCTCGACCGCAACCACATATCGGGTGATCAACGTGCTGCTGGGTGCGCGACGGACATGAGCCGCAAGCAGCAGCAGGCCGGCAGCCAGGATCAGCGCGGGTGCTCCCTGTAGCAGCAGTTCCAGATGACGGGTGAAAAACCAAGTCTGGATACGGAATAGGATCGCATGCTTCAATTCAAGCAACCGCTCGGATAACCGCTCGGACAACGGCTGGGCGTCTATTTCCTCGTGCACGATCAACAGCCCCCTTCACCACAAGAGTTCCGTGATGCGGTCAACGCTTGCCCGAAATGCCTCGGTCGCTTCGGTCCGCTGCTGCGCATTTAACGGCAGATCCCCGGTGATCGACAGAGAAATTTGAACCCTGCCGGGTGACGGGTCTGCCTTGCCAAATCGTTCCAGCACCTGCTCACGCAGGCTTTCCCACCAATCGATGAAGGACTGTCGCCTACCGTGGGACGGCTCGATCGCCTCGCCATCTTCGGTTCGTTGATGCACGAGTACATAGCCTCGTCGCCCACCCCCATCGCGCATCCGAAACTCTAACACCGGCTGGTCGAACTCGCTGTTACTCAAAACGCGATACGATTCGACTTCCCAGCCGCGAACCTCGAACGCCCGGATGGGCTGGTGCCTGACATCCAACGGAAAATCCACAGAGATGACAGCCTCATCCCGCTCGCCCACATATCGCCATGCTACGGAAAAACGCCCTAAATCGCTGTCATGAGCCCGCGCTAGCGTATGGAAGCCCACCATCTTCCAGACGCCCGGCAACTGAGGCAGGCTGGCCTCGGTCAAAACGTCTCCCCAGGGCACGTTGGCTTGACCACCAGACGGTGTCGTCGCGAGTGAAGGCCCCCGGCCGTGCGATCCAACCGATTCCCAAGCGGCCACCTGCCAAAACCCGACCGCCAAAAAACCAAGCGTCAGCAGCCAGAATAAGCTGAACGCAACGATCGATCGCAACGCACCGATCGATCGCAACGGCGCGGGCGATACGTCAACAGCCAACGCCTCCCCTTCCTCGAACTCATCCTCCAACGACTCCTCCTCTTCGATCAACCGGCCAAAGGGCCAGTCGAACAGAAACAGCAAGAGCCGATCGGTGCTGATCAGCACCAGCAGCATCGCTGCGAAGGATCCCGCACTGAATAAGGACTGAGGCACACCCGAGGCGACATCGATCCAGCCTGAAGCCAAAAAATAGACGGCCAGTGCAAAACCGATAGCGCTGAACCCCATCCCCCAAAAAACAGACGAGGCGATCAACAGACTGCCATGCAGCATGCCGCGCTGCAACCATACTGCCAGGACGGCGGCAGCGGAAACGGCAGCAAACAACGGGGCGATTCCAGCGCTGACGTCTTCGACCGGCAAATCGCGACCCGGCAACTCCAAAACGAAACCGGCCAGGACATGGTTCAAGCCCCAAAGGTCCAGCAAGGCGCTGCCTCCCTTGCTGGATAAATCCTGGATCACCAGCGTCAAACGCTGATCCCAGCGAAACGGCAAAGGCAATAACAACCATAACAACATCCAGACCGGCAGCAGACGCAAAGTCGCCTCCGATCCAAAGCAAAGCAACAATCCTAACAGGCTAACCACAAGGGAAACCGTTCCCAACCATGGCGAACGCAGAGCGACCGATGCCGCCAATAGACCAAGACCGACGATCAACATCATCGAACTGGTCCAGCCAGGCCGGCAGACCGCCGGAAGCTCCAGATTTCGCCACCGCTGGATCATGAGCCCGACAATCGCCAACAGCAAAAACGGGGCATGGATGTAACAGTCGATCTGCCAAACTCGCTGGAACTGCAGCCAAACCAGAGGCAAATGACACAGCACGATGACCGCGCAAAGCAACTCGGTTCGCCCAAGCCAACCCCAACGGGCAAGCTGCGGCCGTGAACCGTTCGGCACTCGCATCATTGTCGCTGCCATACTCTGTTTCTCAACTATCTTCGACTTGCAGTAAAGACGAATGGATTCGCTGCTGTCGGGCGTGAAAAACAGCCTGCATCGCCATCAGTCGTCACACTTGTGGTCGCAATCTCTTCCACCAATAGCAGTTGTCCTGGTACCATCTAATGGTCTGCATTAGGGCGGAAGGCCAATGGGATCGAGTCGGTTTCCACCCCAAATGGCTCTCGATCTTCGAGGCATCGATCGCGTAGCGACGGTCGTGCCCCGGTCGATCCGGTACATACTCGATCGCCGATTCATCCTGGCCCATCAAGTGGAGGATCGTATGCGTCAATTCGAGATTGGATCGTTCGTTATTCCCGCCGATGTTGTAAACCTCGCCGGCGCGTCCCCGCTCCAGCACGCTCAACAAGGCTTCGCAGTGGTCTTCGACGTGTATCCAATCGCGGACGTTCTGGCCGTCGCCGTACAGCGGCACCTTTTTTCCTTCGAGCAAGTTGGTGACGAACAGCGGGATGACCTTCTCGGGAAATTGGTAGGGACCAAAGTTGTT
>SKVE01000768.1 GCA_007129635.1 Planctomycetaceae bacterium | reverse complement strand
TGGACCAGCTCGGATGTCCTGGTTCCTGCGGAGGCTGTCCACGAAGGGGTTGGTACGAAGACGAAGCGGTTTCCATTGTTCGATCGGCATAGCCGTTTCACAGACGATACGGTTCTGACCGTCGCGGTCGCTGAGTCAATCCTATTGGAATCGGATCTGGTCGATACCTTGCACGACTACTTTCATCGGTATCCTCAAGCAGGTTTCGGCGGTTACTTCATCGAATGGGCGCTCCTTCGTCGCCGCGAGCCGTACAACAGTTGGGGCAACGGATCGGCGATGCGGGTTAGCCCGGTCGGGTTCGCCTACGATTCGCTGGACGAGGTCATGCAACACGCCGAACGTACGGCAGCAGTCACGCACAACCACCCGGAAGGCATCCGTGGTGCTCAAGCCACCGCCGTGGCGATCTACTTGGCTCGCACCGGCAGCGACAAGCAGGCGATCCGTGAGAAACTTGAAGAGCGGTTCGGTTACGACCTGTCCACTCAGCTTAGCGACATCCGCGAGACGTACGAGTTCGACGTGTCGTGCCGGGGTTCCGTGCCTCAGTCGATTGTAGCGTTTCTGGAAGCCAGCGACTTCGAGGACGCTGTTCGCAACGCGATTTCCCTGGGAGGCGATGCGGACACGATGGCGTGTATCGCGGGTGGGATCGCCGAGGCGTATTGGGGCGTTCCCGACGAGATTGCGGGGCGGACGCTCGCCTACCTGGACGACCAGCTCAGGAGGGTGGTAGACGAGTTCTATCAACGATTCGGGGTCTCGAAATGCGAGGGCAACGGGTGACATGGCAAAATTCACGAAGAAGCAGGGGCAGTACCTTGCCTTGATTCATCTCTATCGTAAGCTCCACCGCCAAGGGCCAGCGGAACTGGACATCGCTAAGTATTTCCGGGTCTCACCGCCGAGCGTCCATCAGATGATCGTCAAGCTGGACGAGCTGGGACTGATCACGCGAGAGCCGGGTGTAGCCAGATCCATGCGAGTTGCCATTCCTGCCAGTGAGATACCTGAGCTGGAAGATGAAGAGGGCTGATCCGAGATGACCGGTCGCCGACCGATCGCTGCTGATTGGGCCACACGGGGATTCAGTTGTGATCCCCGGACCGACGCTTCGATTTTTTGCACTGTGTTTCGCCAGCCAGACGATTGGCGGCGGCGGTGCTCTGCTCGGCGAACAAGCGGAGCCGTCAGCCGGAGGGTCCAGCTCTTTCATGCCTGCGGGCCGGTGCTCTTGCCTGCGGGCCTCCACCTGTCGCCTCGGACACGCCGCGGTCATGCCTGGGCCGCCATCGTTCCGTTTGTCAGCCGTCATTCGTGGCGATCAACCGAGGAGCAAGCACCGTGCCAACCGAATTTCGGAACGATGGGCAACGGCGTGCGGGGATACGTCGCCGAAGGTACGCACAAACTTTGGCGAAACATTTGGGCGGAGTCGCCAGCGCCCGCTTCCAGCGGCCGGGCGTGCAATCCGGCTACTAGGGGATCGGACTGAACGAATTGGCGCAGAACCATCGGCGCAGCGCGCGGATGTTCGTCCAGGCATTTAATGTTTTCGCTGCCGAGCCCAACAATGGCCTGTTGTCCGACCGCCGGGAGAACGAAGCTTACTGTGCGGCCGATCCCGGCAAGCAGTAAGCGGTCGACTTCCCCGACGGCGGTTCGGTGACGTTGGACCTGTCGGCTGCCCAGGGGCTCTCCCGCGCTCGTTGGTTGGCGATCGAGAAAAGCCGATGGACCGAGGAAGCTGCGATTACCGGCGGCAAGCAGGCGGGGTTGAGGTCACCTGGTAGTGGCCAAGGGATCGTACTGATCCAACCGGTCGAGTAAGAACCTGCGACGAACGGTGGCGAGGGCCTATCCCCAGAATTGCCACCAGGGTCGCTTCTTGACTCGGCCTGATTGTTGCGTGCCCAGGCGTCCGACCACGCCGGTAGCGCGAGCGTTTTGGAACTGTTCGGGCGTGTAGTGAGCGCCGCTGAGATCCGCGCCCATCAGGTTCGCGCCATCCAATTTGGCCTTGCTTAAATCGGCGGAGGCCAGGATGGCGCTATTGAGTTTCGAGCCGCGAAGATCGGCTTGGTGCAGGTCGGTCTTGGTCAGGTTCCCACGTAGATCGGCGACGCTCAAATCGGCTTCGATCATTTTCGAACCGGTCAGGTCGCATTGGGATAGATTGGCGTAGCGAAAAACCGAGCGAGAAAAATCCGCGTCATGAGCACGAACGCTTTCCAGATTGGCTTCGGTGAAATCGCATTCGGTGGCGGTCGCCTTGTCCAGCACGGCTCCGCCCATACTGGCCTCGTAGAAGCTGACCTTTTGCAGCTTGGCGCCCGTGAAATCCGCTCGGCGTAGATCCGAATTACGGAAATTGGCGCCGGCCAGATCAAGGGCTCTCAGATCGGCGCCGACTAACTTGAGCCCGGCCAGCGAGTGGCCTTTTAAGGTATCAGCGTCGACCCGGTGCAGCACTTCTCCCGAATCTTTGCGTTTGATTTCGATCACGGCTATCCTCCCTCGGTCTGGTGTGACGCGTCTCGACGCTTGATCATCGTGACTTCGTTTCCCGCCGGATTGAACGTCACGTCATCCATGAAGGACTGCATGAGCAAAAGGCCCTTCCCGCCCTCGCGTTCCAGAACATCCGGATCGCCCGGTTTGGGGAGCTGCGAGACATCGAAGCCCGGGCCCTGGTCGCGGATCACGAATCGAGCTTCCTCGTGGGACATCTGCACATCAAAGAAGATTCTGCGGTCACTGAACGTCGAGTCGGCCAGTCGTTGATCGATCAGCATGGTGCCTCGACCGCTGAGCAGCACGTCGTGCATGCTCTGCATTTCGGCAGAGCTGATCTCCAAGTTGCCGCGATACAGGGCGTTCAGCAGGGCGTGCTCCAATGCCAAACCGACTCGGATGCGGCTGGTCGAATCGCACAACTGGATGCCGGCCATCATCTGCAGCAACAGATTGATCAGCGGATCGATCAACGTGACTTCGTTGCGCAATTCGAATTCGAATTCGTTTCGATTCAAGCAGCTCAACAGCCGTTCGTAGCTGCGGTCGACTTCGGACGCATGCAGCACCTGAGCGATTTCTTCGACTAACCGCTCGTGTAACATGGATTTGGGCACATAGCCGGCCGCGCCGTCTTCCAAGGCTTCGATCGCCAGGGAATCGGTGCCCTGACCGGTCATCAGGATCACCGGCGTCCCCGGATAGTGGACACGCACGGCCCGCACCAACTGCAAACCGTCCATTTCGGGCATCATCAGGTCCGTCAAGATCAGATCGTACTGTTCGCCTGCTTCCAGACGTTGGACGGCCTCTTTGCCATTGGTGGCAGTATCGACGTCCCATTCCGATTGTTCCAAGAGGCCGCAGATGTGGATGATCTGCGTCTGGCTGTCATCGACAACTAGGATACGTGTCATGTGGCGAACCCTTCCCATGTGGCTGTCGATCCGCTCGCGCGGAATCGCTTAACGTTCGTCTTGCGTTTCGTCCGCAACGTCCGACTGGGATGACAGACAACGCATCTGCACATTGCGAAACTCGACCGGATCCGAATGTCCCGCGAATCCGAAGTGGCCGCGTGGCAGATCCTTGCCCGGATGAGCCGCGTTGCCCATAAATTCGGTCACGGTGCTGACATCAGCATCCAAGATCACGTTGCCATTCAACTCGACTCGGATCTTCGAGCCCTGGACCGTGACTTCCTGAAAATTCCATTCACCGACCTCGCGAAGATAACCACGGTGCGCCGCCACCATGCCGTAAACAGAACCGTGGTACTGCCGCGGGTCCAGGTTGGCATAGCGGGGATCTTCGGAATCCAGGATCTGCACCTCGCACATTCCCGAGTAGGCCGGATTGCCCGAGCCCGGGTAGCGGATGGCCAACCCGTTGTTGCCCGCCGACGGCAGACGGAACTCCATCCGAGAAACAAAGTCCTCGTAAATCGCTTCGGTGTACAACGTGCCGCCTCGACCCGGCCGGCAAACAATCGCGCCGTCGCGGACTTCATAGTTGTCGACGGCACCGGTCCATCCGGTCAGGTCTTGGCCATTGAAAATCGACTGGAACCCCTCGTTGCCGTGCGAAGCCAGGATGCGATTCGCTTCCTCGGGCGGAATTTCCCTCACGAAAATGTTCCGCCAACGGATCTCGCCGCCGTGAGTCTGTAACTGAATCACCCCTTGTGGAAACAAGGGGCGGCTGCGGTCCCAGAAGTTCTCCCAGATCGCATGGTCGACGACCAACTGGTCATTCAGGTAAACCGTGGTGCGCGCGCCAACCTGAATGATCCGCAACCGATTCCATTCGCCGAAGGGGCGGTCGGCCAGCACCAGCGGGTCTTTGCCCGGAGCACCGGGTGAATTGTTCCACAGGCCACCGGAACCTTTGTCGGCGCCAATATGCCACTTGCCTCCCTCCTCGGTATAGTCCCAGATCTGAACTTGAGGCGTCGCCCGCAGATAGATCCCGCTGTCCGCTTTGGGAACCGTCTTGTAATCCACCCATAGTTCGATGTCGCCGAACTCGCGGTCTGTCGTCAGGTACGGCCCCCGACCATCATTGACCAACTGGCCGTCTTCCACCGTCCAGTGTTCTCGGACGCCGATCATGTCCGCCGCACGCTTTTCCGAGCGTTGCTCGTCACTCATCGCCGCCAGCTTGCGAGGATCGAAATGTCCCATGCCATGCCATCCCGACAGGTCGCGGCCATTGAACAAGGCCTCGAATCCTTCCGGCGGGACGTTGTGGGACTCCGCCTGCAGCGGGACGCCCCAGAGCATCATCGATCCAAGAACCAACCATCCCAAAAAACGCACGTGCCATCTCCCCAAAGTAAATAGGTGATCAATAGATGCCAGACCGGCTAGCAAACCTATATTGTCTTTCTGCGCCGGACAAACTGCAAGTCGGAAACGGGGCCTTCCGCCAAATAAAAAAGGACGCCCCCGCTCGGGGCGCCCTCGATGCTGCTTCGGTGCCGCCGCCTCCGTTGCTCCAAGGCCGCGCGTCCGCGTTTCGGGAAGCTTCAGTCCGCGTCGGCTTTCTTGATTTCGAACCCCTTGGCAAACGCCGCGTCCTGGAACAATAAGGCTACTTTGTCCTCGGTCGACTGGGCCTTGCCCTTGCAAACGTTGCAGCAGAAGCCAACCTTGACCCCCGCCACATCGATCGTGGTGTCCGGGTTGATGCCTCCTCCAGAGAACGGGCACTTTACCAACTTTGCCTGCTTGGTTAGTGCCAACTGGTGGTTGGCTTTGGCTGCGAACTTCGCTGTATTTCGCCCAAAGGCGGCTACACAATGGCCACAGCAAAACGCGACTTTGCCCCCCTTGTAGTCGACAGTAGCATCCTTGTCGACGGGCTGTCCAGAAACCGGGCACGTTACCTTCGGTGCCTTTTCCTCGTCCGCTTGCACGGTTCCCATGGTAGTGGAAACTAACAGGGCACCCAGAATTGCTACAAAAAACCTGTCCATCGTGTTCCCCTCGTGTGAGTGTAAATAAGCCGATCCGGTCGTCACAAAATGGGTTGATCCGCCTAAGCCATTATTTTAATGGCAAGCAAACAAAACATTTTGGCGATTCAAATACCCGCGCAGCCTAGTATAGCGCGATGTGGGCGGCAGGAACAGGGGGGACAGGAAGCAGGCCAGAGCTTCCTCCGTCGAATGGGCGAAAAGGTAGCAAGCACCCGGCCAGGAGTCTCTTGGCAATCAAGGTGGCCTTGCAGGAGTGACGCAACGGGGTCGGTAGTCGTTTTCGGCCAACAACCAAACGTAGGGAAACGAGCTTGCCAGAAAACGACGCCCGACCTGGCGTGTTCAATTTGTTCGATATTCGCCAGATTCTGAATCTTTTGGAGTGCCGATTTCCGTTCCGCTGAGAACGATCCTCCCCGCTCGCCGGGCGAGAACTCTCAGGCTGCCTGGCCAAGCATCGTGGCCAGGGAACCTAACGATCCCGCCGGCGAACGGCGACGATTCCCGATAGGTGCCGATTCCCGATAGGTGCCACCCACTTATCGATAGGGGCCACCCACTTATCGCCCACTTATCGCATTGCCGAGCAGCAAAGATGATCCAGAGCCCCCCGTTCGTGGCCAGAAAGCCTAACGATCTCGCCGGCGAACGGCGAGGATTCCTGATAGCTGCGATTCCCGATAGGTGCCACCCACTTATCGATTCCCGATAGGTGCCACCCACTTATCGCATTGCCGAGCAGCAAAGATGGTCCGGAGCCCCCCGTTCGCGTCAAGAGAGACTAACGATCTCGCCGGCGAACGGCGAGGATTCCCGATAGGTGCCACCCACTTATCGCATTGCCGAGCAGCAAAGATGGTCCAGATCCC
>SKVE01000161.1 GCA_007129635.1 Planctomycetaceae bacterium | reverse complement strand
GGGACACCTGCCGTCGCGTTGCGACTCTTGCATGACGAGGCGTCGCGTGTCCCACGGACTCGCGTCCGTGGCTATTGCATGTCGTCGCTTCGCGACTGGCACGCCTATCGCTAGCAAAAGATGCCTGTCCTTTTCGTCTCGGCAGCAGAAGATGCCTGTCCTTTTCGGGGTTCGAGTTCGAGCGGGTAGGGGCCAGATCACGATGAACGACCGTCCGCTGGAGGAATTTCCGCGGACGCGTACCCATTGCTCGAACCAGTGCCGGCCGCAACCCGCGTGAGTTGCGGCCGCCTTTGTTTCTTGCCGCTGCCGGATCCAACGCCGCCATGATTTGCAAACCGGATGCCATCCATGGTAAACTGAGAAGGTAGCGATAAGTGTTCCGGGCTGCGAACCGTTTCAGGCAGTGAGTCAGGTGGTCTATGAACAGTCGGTTCTTCGTGGAGGATCTTGTCTTTAGAGATGGAAACGGATCGCTTTGTTCAGCGCGATCGCATCTCCGACCGACGAAAACCATCTTTCTCAGATGTCTTGCCCGGCAATTTGGTTACCTGGTGAGGGGCGCGTCAGGCTCCCTTCACGTTTCTTCACGCTTTAGCGAAAGGGGTGAACCATGGATACCTTTGGCGCCAGCGAACTCAGGCGGTTGACCAGCAGCGATCATGGAACGTGCATCAGCATGTTCATGCCGACTCATGCGGCGGGTCGCGACGGCCAGCAGGATGCGTTGCGGCTAAAGAACTTGACCGCCACGGCCGAACGCGAGCTGCTTGAACGGGGGATGCGGAGTCCCGAGGTTCGGAAGATCCTGCAGCCGGTTCGCGATCTGCCCGGCGAGCCGAGTTTTTGGGAAAAACGCAGTCAAGGGCTGGCTTTGTTTGTGGCGGATGGCGTCTTCGATCGTTTTCGAGTCCCGTTGCCTTTGGACGAAGCGGTCGTGGTGAACCAGCGGTTTCAAGTCAAACCGCTGCTGCCCTTGTTGAATTCCGCCGCACGGTTTTATGTGCTGGCGCTCAGTCAGAATCACGTGCGTTTGTTCGAAGGCGATCATGCCGGATGCCGCGAGATCATCGTTCCGGGATTGCCCGAGAACATGCAAAGATCATTGAACTACGACCAGATCTCTCGTAGTCCTCAGTCGCACGCCGGCCAACGAGGCAAAGATCATGGCAAGCAGGGCGTGGTGTTTCACGGACAAGGGGACGAAGGGGAGATCGCGAAAGAGGACCTGGCAAAGTACTTCCGCTTGATCGACGCCGCCTTGCATCCGGTGCTGCGAAACAAGCAGACGCCCATGATCCTGGCCGCGGTGCAGTACCTGTTGCCGATCTTCCGCGATGCGAGCAGCTATCCGCACATCGCTCGGGAAGAACTGCCGGGCAACCCGGATCATGCGAGCGAACAGGATCTGCACGGGCGCGCCTGGCCCATTGTCGCGGCTTGGAACGATGCGCACTTGGCGGATGCGGCGGCGAAGTACCAGCAATTGGCAGGGACGGGGAAGACCGTGGATGATCTGCATCGGATCGTTCCGGCTGCCAGTCAGGGGCAGATCGAGACCCTGTTTGTCGAGCGAGGTGCTCATCGTTGGGGCTGGTTCGATGCTCAGACCAGCCAAGTGCGGCTCAATGGATTCGCCCCGAAGGGTACCGACGACGACCTGTTGGATCTGGCGGCGGTGCAGACTTTGCTGAACCGCGGCACCGTGTATTCGGTGGAGACCGATAAATGCCCCTCGCCGCCGATCTGCGCCGTCTTGCGATACTGAACGGCCCGCAAACTCGGACGTCAGATCGCGTTCAGCGAAGCCACCTCGGCCCGCTTGCGTTTTGACTTGCCGTTGGGCAATCGCACTCGCCCGACCAAACCGCGGGTCGGGCGGTGCTGATCGGTGCCCTCCGCGACGTCCGTCGCCGAATCGCCGCCACCGACCCAGCCTTCGTCAGGCACCAGAGGCACGGAATCGGCCGCTGGCTCGCGCTGGGTCCCGACGGACTCCGCATCCGGCTTCTCAGTCGCTGCGATCTCCCCTCGGATAACTCGCACGGTCTTGGGGGCCTCGATCCCCACACGGACCATGTTCCCTTGAATCCGTACGATCGTGATAGTAACCTGATCGCCGATGTGGATCTTTTCCTGAAGCTTCCGTGTGAGTACCAACATGACAAGACTCCTTGAAACCGGGTGAGTTTCCTCAGGTAGCATTCGATTGAACTTAGGCCTGCCGGCCAACGATCCTGGCTAGATGCACGATCCGTGCCAAACCCTGACGACTTTCGAAAAATCGCTGTAACTCGATTTGTACCAGCAAGATACAAAGAATATTTGGTGAGCACTGTCGCTTTCGAAGCGTGCCGTTTTGCAAAGACCTTGAAAGTTCTTCAACGAACAGACCGATATGTCGATCGAACGAAAGTTCCTGGGACTGGACCATGCGAGCCTGCCGCTGGCTGCAGATTATCTAGCGGTTCGCTACCACTTGGGCGCCGCTTTGGATCTGTCCCAGGTATTGGTCGTGGTGCCGGGCGCTCAAGCGGGTCGACGGCTACTGGAGCTGCTGGTCCAGTTCAGCCAGCGACGCTCGATGCGGCTCGCCCCACCGCAGATCGAGACGGTGGGTCGAGTTCCCGAGCGACTGTATCTGCCGCAGCGCCCTTTCGCGACGGATCTGATCCAGCAACTGGCCTGGGCACGCGTCTTGCGTGACTGCGATCGCGACAAACTACAAAGCATCCTGGTTCCGCCAGCCGATGGCGACGATCTGCGATGGCTGGAATATGGACGTTTGCTTTGGCGTCTGTATCAGGAATTGGGGGCCGATGGGCTGGATTTTGCGCAGGTGGCGAAACGAGGCCAGCAGATGGAAGGCTTTCCTGAAAGGTCGCGCTGGTCGGTATTGCACGACTTGCAACAGGCCTACCTGCGGAAGCTGGACCACCTGGAGTTATGGGACGTGCAGATGGCACGTCAGGTCGCGATCGAGCAACGGGAATGCCACACCGATTGTGATCTGATCCTGGTCGGTGCCGCCGACCTGACGGTGCTGCTGCGAAAGATGCTGGATCAGGTGGCCGACCGGGTCACCGCCCTGGTGTTCGCTCCCGAGTCCTGGCATGACCGTTTCGACCGTCATGGGTGCCTGATTCCGTCTGCCTGGCAATCGGTGACGATCGATCTGCAGGATCATCCGGTTCATGTGGTCGAGGGACCAACGGAGCAAGCCGATCGTGTGGCCCGGTGCCTGGCTGACTTCGAGGGCCGTTATCGGGCCGACGAGATCACCATCGGACTGGCCGATGAAACCGCGGCACCGCTGATCCAACGTCAGTTGCAGCGATGCGGCATCCGGTCACGATATGCCGGGGGAGTACCGCTGTCCCGGACCGCGCCGTACCGTCTGATCGCTGCGGTGCTGGCTTTTCTGCGATCGGGCGGCTACACGGATTTCGCAGCGTTGGTGCGGCATACGGATATCGACCAGTACCTGCAACAGCAGGGTGTCGCGCCCACCTGGCTGGATGATCTGGACGAATATTACCGTCGACATCTTCCTGATCGATGGGGAACCGCCTGGGCCCGCGATACCTACGGGCAATCGGTGGCCGACGCCTACTCGAAAATCCAACTCTGCCTGCACGAGTTTGATTCATCGATCCGTCCAATGATCCAGTGGGCGGATCCATTGCGATCGGTGGTCACGGCGGTCTACGGTGGTCGGGACTGGAATCAACAGGACGCATCGCAACGGATGGTCCTCCATGTTTTGCGTCGATTGCAGGAAGTGCTGGACGAGCAGATCGAGCTGATTCCCCAGCGGCTGATGCCATCGCTGCCGGCCGCCGATATGCTGCAACTGGTGCTGGATCAATTGCAATCCGACTGCCTACCGGTGCCCACCGACGCGGGCGCTGTCCATCTGGCCGGTTGGCTCGAGCTGGCGCTGGATGATGCACCGGCGTTGATCGTCTGTGGACTGAACGAGGGCCTGGTGCCTTCGTCGGTCAACGCGGATCTTTTTTTGCCGGACGCACTGCGCAGCCGCTTGGGCTTACAGGATAATCAGCGGCGATACGCGCGGGATGCTTACGCGCTGAGCGTCCTGATGGCGACACGTCAGCATCTGCAAGCGATTGTGACGAGACGTAATTTGGACGGGGATCCGATGATTCCCAGTCGCCTGCTGTTCGCCACCGATCCGCAAATGCTGGCGGAACGCGCGTTGAGATTCTTCGCGCCGCCGACCCCGGTCCACGAGTTGCCGCCGCTGGCCGGCGTGTTGACAGCAGGGCAGCAGAACCCGAATTTCCCTGTCCCGCAACCGGTTCCCCTGGACCAACCGATCAACTCAATGCGGGTGACGGCCTTTCGCGATTATCTGGCGTGTCCCTATCGCTTCTACCTGCGACATGTGTTGGGGTTGCGACCGGTGGATGATCGGGCGGAAGAACTGGACGGTGCGGCGTTTGGAAACCTGATGCACGACGTGATGTATCGATTCGGGAACGACCCGCTCCGCGACGCGACCGATCCCGACCAGATCCGGCAATTGCTGGAAGAACGGCTCGACCAGCGGGTGGCCGAGTTGTTCGGCCAGCGGCCGATGGCGGCGGTGGGTGTCCAGGTGGAACAGCTACGCCAGCGGCTGCAGACGTTCGCCGAATTCCAAGCGAGTTGGGCCCAACAGGGATGGCGCATCCGGCACATCGAGGTCCCCACTCGCGACCGGGTGGGCGTTCAATTCCTCGTCGACGACCTGCCGATGCTGCTGCGCGGCCGGATCGACCGCATCGACGTGCATCGCGATACGGGGGAAGTCGCCGTCCTGGACTACAAGACCTCGGATTTGGCGAAAACACCGGACGCCGTGCATCGAAAATCCGGGCAATGGGTCGACCTGCAGTTGCCTCTTTACCGGCACTTGGTCGCCAGCTTGGGACTGCCCCAGCCGGTACGGTTGGGCTATCTGCTGTTGCCCAGGGATCTGAGCAGCATCGACGTTTCTTTCGCTCCGTGGACGCCGCAGGACCTGCAAAAGGCGGACGAGGTGGCACGGTCCGTGGTGCGGGCGGTCCGTCAACAACAGTTCTGGCCTCCTACCGATCCGCCCCCCGATTTCGCCGAGGATTTCGCACCGATCTGCCAGGACAGCGTGTTCGACCGGCCGCAAATCAATCGCCGCCCAACATCCGCGTGAACTGATCGCGTTGTGGGTCGTAATCAAAGCCCAGCGCTCGAGCGCTGTCGTCATAACGCTGCTTTCGTTCTGCTAGCAGCGTTTCGGAATCCTGCTGGTCGCGCCCCAGCGGGTAACGGCTGGCCGGGATCATGCGGACTTCCCGAGCACCGCACGTTCGGGCGAACTCGATCACCGCTCGGATCAACAGTTGGGGCCAATCCAGCGCGCCCCACTTCGGCTCAGCCCACTCAGGATAGCCCGTGGTCGGTTGGATCTCTTCGATCTCCAGCACCGGACCCTGTTCGATATTGAATCCGATGACGGCCAGATCGCGCCAACCCTTCTCCATGTGCCCTCCCCAATCACTGGGGATGAACTGTTGGTATCGCGACTGCAATTCGAACATGCAATCGGTCAGACAATCCGATGTGGTCATCAGGAACCGCAGGCAGGGCGGCGTCAGCGGCACCAGACGAAAATCGTCCGCCTCCACCTCGCCGCCCGGCTTGACGTATTCGGCAAAATAGTCGCTCAGCGGCGGGACATTCGACTGGTTGGCAACCAGCACAAAATCCCGGACCAGTGATTGTCTCGCCTCGGCCAACTCCATAGCTCAGCCTCCCAGTTCCATCCCGCCGGCTACCGTGACGATGGCACACGGCGCGTAGGTGTTTCCGTAAGCACTAGCGCTGCGGACGACGGCCTGCGCGATCTCCCAGGCCTCGCCAGCCCGCTTCAATTTGGTCTTCGCGGTCGCGTACTTCCAAACGTCCGACGGTAATCGGGACGTCATGTCCGTGTTGATGAAACCGGGACAAATCGCCGTGCATCGCAGGCCCGGATACTCGATGGCCAACGCCTTGGTATAGGCGATCACCCCGCCTTTGGCGGCACAGTAGTTCGTTTGCCCGATATTGCCGACTTGGCCGCTGATCGAGCTGATATTGACGATGGCTCCGCTGGCTTTTCGCAGATAGCGGATGCTGGATTTGCAGAAATTGTGCGTGCCGGTCAGGTTGGTCGAGATGACGGCGTCCCAGTTCTCGTCGGACATCCGCATGGCGGCGCCGTCGCGGGTGATCCCCGCGTTGTTGACCAGCACATACAATTGTTTCCCGTACGGCTGGACCGCTTGGTCGATGACTTCTTTGACCTGAGCGGAATCGGTCACGTTGGCGATACGGAAATCGGTTTTGGTTGCGTAAGTAT
>SKVE01000319.1 GCA_007129635.1 Planctomycetaceae bacterium | reverse complement strand
TCCGATGACGATCGACGCGATGGCCGCGGGTAAAGACGTTTACGTCGAAAAGCCGCTGACTCATAAGATGCGCGAGGGGGCCGAGATCACGGCGGCGCTCGCCAAGCATCGGCGCATTGTGCAGATCGGGACGCAACAGCGTTCGATGCCACACATCATTCGAGCCAAGGAGCTGATCAATGGCGGGCGCATCGGCACCGTCCACAAAGTCCACATGACCTGGAACCGCAACGCTGATCGCATTCGCCAGGGAGCACAGAATGCCGATCCCAAACGGCTCGATTGGAAACGATTTCTCGGCAACGCACCGGCTCAGGACTTCGACGAATACAAGTTTCGCAACTGGCGCTGGTTCTGGGATTTCGGCAATGGCATCCTCACCGACCTGATGGTTCATTGGCTCGATGTGGCCCACTGGATTCTGAATGTCGATCATCCCGACAAGGCTGTCACACTCGGCCAATTCAATATGGCGCAGAATGTTTGGCAAACGCCCGACACGATTCAGACCCTTCTGCACCACGGCAACAACCTGCAAATGCACTTCGAGGGAACGTTTAGCAACGCCCGCGAAGGCTCGCACATCACCTTCATGGGCACGGAGGGCAACCTCTACATCGACCGCGGACGCTTTGAACTGATTCCCGAACTGCGTTTCCCAGACAAGAAGTCGGAAGAACAAAACCTCAACCCGACGCTGCCGCGCGGCCGTGACTTCTACCCGGAGCCCGATGGCGAACGGTTGCACTTGCAAAACTGGATCGACGCCATCCGCAATCAGCGGCAACCGAGTGCTCCCATCAGCGCCGGCGTCAGTGCCGCCGCCGCTGCCCATCTCGCGAACGATGCCTACCGCCAGGATCGAGTCGCTGTGTGGGGGAAGTGAACAAGAACGTACAGACAGAGATAATGAAGAGTCGGCAGGCTCGGAAACCTTTCCTTCAAACCGTCCTTTTTGAACAAGCGAGGATTGAGCATGAACTTGAACAACGCACAACTCACCCGCAGGCAGATGCTGACGGCCGGTTCGGCTGTGCTGGCCTTGCCGTGGCTGGAAACTTTCGCCCGGGCCGATGAGAAGACTCCGCCGCAGCGGATCATCTGCGTCTGCACGAGCTTTGGGCTGTATGGACCTTCGTTCTTCCCAGCGAAGCCTGGTCGCGATTACGAAGCCAGTGAATATCTGCAACTGCTGGAGGATTTGCGCGACAAGTTCACGGTCTTCTCGGGCATCTCGCATCCGGACATTGGCGGCGACCATGCGTCCGAAGCCTGCTTTCTGACCAGTGCGAAGCACCCTACGCGCCCGGGGTTCCGCAACACGATGTCGCTGGACGTCCTCGCCTCGCAACATGTCGCCGGGGCCACGCGGTTCCCGCTGATGACGCTCTCGACTCTGGATGGAAGCCCACTGTCGTACACGGCGACCGGGGCTGGCATTCCGGCCTTGAACAGCCCCTCGCAGATCTACGCTCGGATGTTCCTCGCGGGGAACCAGGGGGACGTGGACAAAGAACTCGCTCGGCTCAAACGCGGCCAGAGCATGCTGGATCGGATGCGCGAACGGCTGGGCCAATTGGAGAGGTCGGTCAGCAGCTACGATCGCCAGCAACTCGCCGACTACACGGAAGCGGTGCGCGATCTGGAAAAGCAACTGGTGGCCGAAGAAGCCTGGGTGAATCGACCCAAGCCGACCGTCACCGAGCCGGCCCCGAACGAAAACTATCCCAGCCCGTTTGCCGATCGCAGCGACAGCATCGGCCGCGCAAAGGTGCTGTTCTCGCTGGCTAAGCTCGCGGTGCAGACAGACTCAACCCGCGTCGTCTCGATTTTCATCCGAGGCATGGACGAAAAGCCGCCCATCGAAGGCATCAACGAGGGGCATCATGGCCTGACGCATCACGGCCGGAATCCCGAAAAGATCGAACAACTGAAGATCGTCGAGAAGGTCACGATGGGTGCGTTCCGCGAGTTGCTGGCCTCGTTGCGAGACACGAAGGAAGGTACGGCAAGTCTGCTGGATTCCACGCAGGTTCTCATCGGCAGCAATCTCGGCGACGCCAGCGGCCACGGCACAACCAACTTGCCGATCCTGTTGGCGGGTGGCGGCTATCGGCACGGTCAACATATCGCCGGAGACACGGGGAACAACACACCGCTGGCGAAGCTGTACGTCAACATGCTGCAGAAATTCGGCGTGCCAACAGACAAGTTCGGCTCCGGCACCGGCACCATTACGGAACTGAGTTAAAGCGAACGGCAGGTGGAAATGCACCAGTACGACGGACTTCTAGTCCGTCGATCACAAGATTCGACGGACTAGAAGTCCGTCGTACAAAAAACTGCCGGGTAGTTTTCACCTGCCGATCGACTAATCACTCACCACACCCACTGAGATTTGAATATGCGACCCATACTGCTGCCGGTCATTCTGCTGTTTGTGATTCACGCAGCCGCGCGCGCCGAGGATGCGTCCACTGCGTTTCAGAAGCGAGTGCTGCCGGTCCTTGCGGCTCACTGCACCGATTGCCATAGCGGCCAGCAGGTGCAGGCGAAACTTGATCTCGCCGGCCCGCGGTCGCTGGAGCAACTCCGCACGCAAAGCCATCTATGGTTTCGTCTGTTGGAACGAGTCGAAGCGGGAACGATGCCGCCCAAGGACTCCGAACCGCTGCAGCCCGCGGAAACGCAGGCGCTGGCAGCCTGGGTGCGAGGTGAGTTCACCACGCTCCTGCTCGAACAACAGCAACGCGAAGGCCGCAGCAAATTTCGACGGCTCTCGCGAAACGAATACGCCAACACCGTCCAGGACATTTTCGGGATCCGCCCTCCCGTCAAAAAACGGATGCCCGGCGATGGCCGTGTGGACGGCTACGATCGAGTCAGCACGGCATTGCCTTTCTCGACGGCCGTCACGGAGGGGCAGCTCGCGATCGCGGAGTTGATCGTAGAGAAGATGTTTCAAGTGCCCGAGGGGAAAGCGACGACGCGGCTCTGGGCTAACGATACAGGCCAATCCAAAGGTCACGCCCTGGAACTGCCCGATGGGTGGTGGGTGTCGTTCAACTCCGACTCCACTTCGGGGCGATTGGACAAAGAGGCGCCCGACGGCAGGCGGATTTACTTTCCTGGGCCGCGCAAGCCCGGCCTGCACCGCCTGCGGATGCACATCTATGGATACCAGACCGACAAGCCGCTTCCCGTCGGTATCTATGTCGGGCACGTGTGGGCTTATCCGCAGATCCTGGAACTGCTCAAGGTCGTGGATGCTCCACCAGGAAAGCCTGCCATCGTGGAGGCCGACGTCTATCTGCGAACCGGCTGGAATAGCGACGGTCCCAGCGACGACGGGATCCGTTTGATCCCGCTGGGGCTTGGGGAGCCGGTGCCGAAGAACAACCTGGCATCCGTCCTGGGCAAAGGTCGTCCGGGGCTAGCCATCCAGTGGGTCGATGTCGTGGAACTCGAAGAGACGTTACCCGGCCAGCAGCTCTTCACGGCAGAGATGCCGGCGGCAATCCAGCAAGCCTTCAAGCAGAATGCCACGCTGAAAAACGCACAGAATCTCTCGCGTGATGAACTCCAGTCTGTTGTGACAAAATCGTTCGCCGCGATTGGACTCCGGTTGTACCGGCGTGACCTCAACGAGCAGGAACTCTCGGCCAGCGTCACGAAGTACATGGAAGCGGTCGACGCGGAAATGCCACTCAAGCAGGCGTACGTGACGGAACTGACCGCCATGATGACCGCCCCCGATTTCCTGTGCGTGGTGGAGAACCCCGGCAAGCTGTCCGACTTCGCCCTCGCCTCGCGGTTGTCGTATTTCCTCTGGAACTCCACCCCTGATGAAGAACTCCTCGAAGTGGCTCGAAACAGAAAACTCTCCGATCTGCAAGTGTTGCTGGATCAGACGGAACGACTTCTGAAGGATGCGAAGTCCGAGCGGTTTGTGAAGGATTTCCTCGACCAGTGGCTTGGCCTTTGGGGCATCGACAACACGACTCCCGACAAAGACCTCTACCCCGAGTACGACGACCTGCTGAAGCTTTCGAGCGTTATGGAGACGCAGGCCACGTTCCGCCACATGCTCGACATGAACCTCAGCGTTCGCGACTTCGTGGCCCCGCGTTGGGCGATGCTCAACGACCGGCTTGCCAGGCACTACGGCATCGCTGGCGTCGAGGGATTTACGATCCGCGAAATCCAGCTTCCGACCGACACGCCGTTCGGCGGCATCTGGACTCAGGCTTCCACCATGAAAGTGACCGCCAACGGCACCCTGACCTCGCCGGTCAAGCGGGGCGTGTGGGTCGCCGAGCGGTTGCTGGGTACACCGATTCCGCCACCTCCCGCCAACATCGACCCCGTTGATCCGGATACCCGCGGAGCGAAAACGCTGCGCGAGCAACTCGCACTTCATAGCGGCACGGGATCGTGTGCCGCATGCCACGCGAAGTTCGATCCGTATGGATTTGCCCTGGAGAGTTTCGACGTGATGGGGAATCACCGGACCAGCTATCGTCAGATCGACAGTACGGCCCCCAAGGGCAAGAGTCAGTGGAAGGACGGCCTCCCCGTCGACTCGACCGGCATCACGCCGGATGGCAAGGAGTTCGCGGGAGTGAAGGAGTTGCGTACGATGTTGGCGAAGCAGCCTGACCAACTCGCCCGTGGCGTCACGTGGCATCTGCTCACCTACGCCACCGGCCAACCCGCGACGCCTCTGGACCAGCCCGCCATCGAAGCCATTGTGAAGGGAGCATTCCAAGACGACTACGGCCTGCGCTCCTTGGTTCACGGCATCGTGCAAAGCGAGACGTTCCGCTCGAAGTAGAACGGACCTCCAGTCCTGCGGCCCGTTTTCCAATTCAAAAGACCACCGAATATGTACCGATTTAAGAGTATTCCGACGACGATGCTGCTGATGCTGTTCGCGGGCGCCTGTGTCGCTGCGGATGTGCCATCGGACGAGGCATCGACGGCCTTCTTCAAGACTTACTGCCTGCATTGCCACGACGCAAAGAAACAGGAAGGCAACTTCCGGCTCGACACGGTGCCGCGCGAGTTTGTGGATCTTGCGACGGCACAACGCTGGGACGAGGTCGTCTTCCGGATGAACAACGGCGAGATGCCTCCCCAAGACGAACCGCAGCCGACAGCCGATGAGTTCGGCCGCGTCGTGGACTGGATCGCCACGAGCATCTCCGAAGGCCGGGCCGCTCGCATGGCCAGTCGGGGACCGGTGGCTTCCTATCGGCTCAGTCGCGACGAATATTCCCACACGGTTTACGACCTGCTGGGAGTCCACTTCGATGCCACGATGCCCGGCGCTCTCAATGAGGATCCGCGCTGGCATGGCTTCGACCGGATTGGGGCGCTACTGACGCTCTCGCCGTCGCACATCGATCGGTACTTCCGTGCGGCAGAAGCGGTCGTGACTCGGGCGTTTCCCGACACGATGCCGCAGCCGGTCCAGGGGCGGCGGGACGGCGGTATCGCGACGCCAGCGACGGAGAACGCAGCAGAGGTTCGATACCGTGAGATCTTCTGGCCCGGCGTGGAGGGAGGTCATATTCATATGCAGAGCGGCGGTGCGCCGGTAGCGGTGCGGATCCGTCTTAGCGGCCTGCAACCCAAGGGTGGCCGCGCTCCGCATCTGACCGTCTGGGACTTCACGCAGAAGAGGTCGATCTTTGACGAAGACATCATCGCAGCGGAAGATCAGCCGATCGTCGTGGAGTTTGTGACGACGACCAGCAGCTTTCAGATCTTCAATGCGGTGACGGGGTTTCCAGGAAATGCTCACACCCACAGCCAAACTGCCCGGCAATTCATCCACTCGCGACAGCCACGCATCGGAAGAAGTCCTGCCGGGTACAAGCTGTTTGATGACGAAGGTCGACCGCTGTTCCCGTTGTTGCTGGTGGACTGGATCGAGTGGGAGAGCGTACCCGTCAGCGAGGAGGACCGGCAGAAGCGCGAGGGGCTCTTTCCGACGTCGATCGCGCGCAATGCAAAGGCCCCGACAGCTCCCGAACAGTTGGAAATGTTGCTTGGCGAGTGTCGCGAGTCACTTCAAAAGTTCGCGGAGCGCGCCTGGCGACGTCCGCTGACCGCTGAGGAGGTCGAACGCTACGTCCATATCGTCAGGGATGAGCTTGCCGCGGGCGAGTCGTTCGGCCCGGCGTATCGTTCGGCGCTGGTGGGCGTGCTGGTGTCCAAGAACTTCTTTTACCTCGTGGAGGGTTCCGTGGAAGAAGTGCGGGAGGGACTCACCGGCTGGGAGCTGGCCTCGCGGTTGTCGTATTTCCTCTGGAATTCGATGCCCGACGGCGACCTGTTCGCGGCGGCCGAGTCGGGGGCGCTCATGCAACCCGAAGTACTAAGAGTTCAAAT
>SKVE01000091.1 GCA_007129635.1 Planctomycetaceae bacterium | reverse complement strand
TCCGGTCGTCCTGTTCGGCCTGGGTGAAATTGATCAGCACCATGAAAAAGGCGATCAACTGAAACGTCATGTCGATCATCGGCGTCATGTCGCCGCCAACCACCTCGGATGATTTCTTCTTAATTCTCATCGCAATCTGGACTCCGCTGGACGTTTACTGCTGACGGCAGCACGTCGGGGGAAACCTTACTTCTGGCCGCCGACGTTCTGGAACCGGCTCATCATGTCCTCGCTGCAAATGCCGACTTCCAGAACCAGTCGGGCAACTCGATTTCTGAGGATATTGAACGCAGCGATCGCCGGGATGGCAATCGCCAGACCGATCAAGGTAGTGAACAGCGCGGTCGAAATCCCCTGAGCCAAATCGGAGGCTTTGGGGGTCGAGCCTCCGGCAGCGATCACCTGGAACGAGGCGATCATCCCGTGGACCGTTCCGAATAAGCCCACCATGGGGCTGATGGTGCCGATCAGCGCCAAATAGCTCAAGCGATGTTCGAGTTTCATATTCTCGTCTTCGCCGACCTCTTGCATGGCCTCCAACGCCTGGGGGTATCCCAACGACAGCTTGGCCAGTCCGGCGGACAGGACCATGCCCAGCATCGATTCGTCGGCTTTCGCCAGCTCGTACGCTTCCTGGTAGCGTTGTTCGTTCAGGTGAGCTTCGAACGATTCCAGCAGGTGTTGCGGGCAGACGTTCTCGCGCCGTGCGGTCAGCAGGTTCATGACGAACAGGGCGACCAGAGTGAACGACAATCCCAGGAACACGATCATGTAGCCCGGCCCTAACGCTTCGTAGATCCACACCAGGTAGCTCATCTCTCGCGGCGCTTCCTCGGTTGTCGTGGGCGGCGGCGGGGGCGCCGCAGGGGCTTCGGCGGGTACGTCTTCGTCCTGAGCGAATGCCATGGGCCCGGCGGCGAATACCGTCAACAGGCCGACCAACGCAAAAATTACGGCCAAAACCGAGAACCGGGCCAAAGTCCACGGGCCGCTTTCATTACACTGCTGCATGTTCTTCTCTCCCACCCTCTTGGAAATTTACGGGAAATTCGATTGTCCCATCGAGATATGCGGTACTATTCTAAACGGCAATCGGTCGGTGGGTAAAGCACCTGCCGATCGCCAAATCCTCACTCCTGTTCAAGTCCTCTCGGGTGCCAATGGCTTACAGCATCGCAGCCCAGCGACTGGCCGGATAACGGCTTTGAAGCAAACTGCGAGCCCGTACGGCCCGATCGGACCGATTGACCTGGTCCCACAATTTGGCGAGGTGGTACAAGGCTTCGGGATGGGCTTGGGTATTGGTAAAGTACAGAATATCTGTGTGCAAGTAGGCCAGCAGGGCTTCTTTGGTCGCTCCGATCTGCAGGTAGCAAGCGCCCAGTGCGTTGTACGCGTGACCGAAAACCTCGGGATCGTTAGGATCGTTCTTCGCGATCAGGTCCTGGATGACTTTGATCCCCTCTTCGGCCTTGCCGGTCGCCGCCAGGCAGACGGCGCGGCCCACGGCTGCATGCAGTTTCTGTTCGACCGCCAGCGTTGTGCTCAGCCCCGACTCCAGCACGCGTTCAAAGTTACTCAGAGCCTGCTCGTGGTTTCCCGCTTCGGCTTGGGATCGACCTTGCAGCACGGCAGCTCGCAATTGATATTCGGGCCAGGGGGATCGGGAGCCGATCAGGCCGTAGAATTTGGCCGCTTGTTCGAATTCGCTGCTGGCGAAGTGCAAGTCACCCAGCATTTCGACGCCTTCGAAGTACCGATAGGTGTTCGGGTTTTCCCGCATGAAGCTCATCATTTGGGTGATCGCCGCGGTTCGGTCACCGCCGCTGGTCAGGGCCAGTTGGCCCATGCTGTAGGCGGTCAGGAATCCGATTTCGGCGCGGATATTGTTGTTTTCGATGCCGGCAACATTGATGCTCCTCAAAATCTCCAACGCATCCTCGAATTGTCCGGCCGCCACCCGATCGCGAGCCGTGCGCAGTTCGCCCGGCTCATCGCCGAAGGTCAATCGCTGGATGTCTTTGGTATCGAAATCCCGGCTGATCCCGGTCGATTGCATCGTCACCTGGGTCGGGCTGATCTTGGTGATCAGGCCTCGAGTCGGCGTTCCGGTCCTGCCGAAGATCTGGTCGTTCTGAGCCAGGGCCACGGGAGGCAGCATCAGGGCCGCCAGGCAGGCCAGGGCGATCATGGTTCGGTTCATTCGTTCGGACTCCTCATGGTATGGGTCGAGCCGTCTTGGGTTGGTCATGGGGTTCGAGCCACGGCTTCCTGCAAGCCGACGGGTTTCTGGTTCTGCGCTCGCTGGACATTTCGCATCAACTGGTCGTACTGCGATCTCCAGGCGTCCCATTCTTCGCCGGATCCAAACAGTTGTTGCGTCTGGCGGATGGATCGGTTGGCCATTTCCAGATACTTCTCGCGTTCCGATCCGCTTTTGGCCATGGCAAAGTTGTACAGGCACAGCGCCAGGTTATATCGAGCTTCGTGGAAGACGTTGCGGAACTGGGGCAGGCTGGCCGTGCGGCTGGCGATCCCCTGCCAGCCCCAGATCACAGGTTTTTGGGTGGCGGAATCGATCTCGGCGCCTTGGATGGCACGCAAAAACAACGCTTCGCGATCCGGCGGAATCGCCGCCCAATCCTGATACATCTGGGCGGCGTCGATCTGCACGTTGACCATCATCGGGTTCTCCTTCAGGATGGCCGTGTAGATATCGCGAGCGTCTGTGAAACGGTTCAGGCGGCGTTTGGCGGTGGCCAATCGCAATTGGACCTGGACCCGCATTCGATCCTCCGCGATCTGGACCTGGTCCAGGATCGTTTCGTACGTTTCTGCGGCCAACTGGTAATATCTGGCCGATTCGGCCGTCAGTTGATTTTGAGTGTCAAAGCTGGCGGCCATCCCCGCGAACGTTTCCGCGACCCAGTTTAGGACGGTGAATTCGTTGCTGGTCGCCCGCATCTGCAACAGGAAGGTCTCGAACCCTTTGGAAAGCGCCTGTTTCGCCTGATCCGTCGCCAGATTCATCTGGGTTTCCAGATCCTTGGCCAAGCTGTAGTAGATGCCGATCAACTGTTCGGCAGGAATCGCCTCTTTCATGGCGTCCATCACCTCGGTGGCCTTCCGGATCACCGCATCGGACGATTCGGCGGTGGGCAGGGACGAGATGTACGCGCGCAAGCTGGTCTTGTAGACTTCGGGAGCAAAGCCTTCGCGTGCCGTGGCCGGGTGCTCGGCGCGAACCAGCGCCAGCGGTCCCAGCGCGGCATCTTCCAGCAACTCGATCGCCTGGTCGGCTTGTCCCGTATCGACATACAACTGGGCCAGCGACAGGGCGGCCGTGACGGAAATTTCGTTGGCCGCACCGTTGGTCTGCATGCGCTGGATGCCGGCGACCAGGATGCGCTGGGCTCGATTCTTCAATTCTTCCAGATTCTGTTGTTCCGAAGCGGGGTCGTCGTCTGCCGGTAGTTCTTCGTCGCCGCTTTCGATCCTTCGCTGCCGTTGCATGCCTCGCAGGTAAGCGCTCCACATCGCCTGGCCCGTCTTGATCTCGGCGTCGCCTCGCTTGGCGGAATCTTCCGGGATATCCGCCAGGTAACGCTCGGCCGCATCCAGATCCCCGGCCTGGATCATGAACGGGATCAACGTATTGAGCGCCTCGACCGCCTCTTCCTGGTCGGGCCATTTCTGGGTGATGTAGTTCGCGATGCTGACGACTTGATTGGTCTCGAATTGGCGATCATCCCCTTCGACCTCGGCGTACAGTTTCAGGTAGGCTGCCATCGTGATCTTGGCGCTCTGGCGAGCTCCCGAACTGTCCGGAAACCGCCGCGCAAGAAACTCGCCGATCACGGCGGCGTCGAGATAATCGCCGCGGGAGAAGTACAGGTAGCAGAGGAAGTAACGGACGATGTTCAGATCCCGGATATCGGTCTGATCATCCGCCAGCGCCAGCGCCATCCGAAAATAACGGATGGCTTCGTCCGGGGCGGTTTCGATGGTCTGGCGCGCCTGGTCCAGTTGCTGTTGCAATTCCTCTTTGACCGCCGCGTCGCTCTCCCTGGCGATCCGATTGGGCAGGTTGTTCACCAACAGGCCTGCGGTCTGCATGGAATCCAACGCATCACGTCCCATTTGACGCGCCTCGTCGAACGTCCGGGGATCGTCGTCCGCGGCCTCGCTGATCTCGATACCGATCTGGCCCAAAAACTGCCTGGCCTCCTGCTGCAGGTTACCGGAGGTACGGGTGACGAACTGGGCATTTTTTCGCGATTCGCTCTCGTGGCGCCGGATCTGCGGATCCTTCGGATTATTCGCTTTCAGATCCTGAGCCAACGCCCACTGAGCACGGGCCAGGCCCAGTCGCAGTTCGAGCCACTCGGGCTCGCGGGTCTCGTTCGGTCTTGCTCCGTCAATCCACTCCCCCAACCGCTTGACGGCCTCGGCATTCAACCCGCTGGCCTGCCAACTGTCTTTGGCCAGCAGCAGGGTACGCGTCTTCAACGTGCGAAATTCCTCGGGGTTGTCGGGTTGCCCTAACAATTCCCCGAAATAGCTTAACGCATCCTTGTGATTCCCCAGCTTCTGGCTGCAACGTCCCTGGTACATCCGCGCGTACAGCCCTGCCAACCGTGTCCGGTATTTCTCGTAGACCTGCCCGTACTGCTCGGCGGCCTCGGTCACCAGCTTTTTGTACGCTCCCGAGCCCGGTTTCTTGGTGTCGGCCGTCTCCTCTTTGACGGCGGCGGCCAACAACTGAGCCTGCAGATAATCGGTTCGTAGTACCTCGCGCAGCTCGATGGCCCGGGTGTCCTTCTCCGGGATGTTCGTCATCCGAGTCAGCCGCTCTCGCAGTTCGATCTGCGCTTGTTCGAAGACTTGGTAGGCATCCACGTAGATGTCCGCCGCCTCGTTCAACAACGCCTGGGTCTTGGCATTGGGCTGCTTCGCTTGCTCGACCTTGATCCGCGCTCGTTCGACCTTCAGATTGCCCAATTGGCTGTTGGCCGAGGTCACCATGGGATGGTCGGGCATCATGCCGATGAACTGTTGCAAGGCCTGTGCGGCTTCTTCCAATTGCGCCTGGCGGAGATTGATGTCCCGCTGGTCGCGCGAGGATTGGATCAGGGTCGTGCCCAACTCGTACAGCAGCATTTCCCGAAACTCGACCGGCGCCAACGGGCTGGTCTTCATCTGCTCCAGGTACTCGATGGCCATGTCGTAATAGCCTCGTTCCCGCAAGCCATCCAGAAAAGCCCGAGCCGGTTCCGTTGCCTCAACCGAAATTGCCCCGACCGAAACATGGCCGCCCAGCAAGACGAGAATCAGTCCGCCGAGCACCCATCGGTTGCCCTTCCCACATGCCGTCATATTGTACGCTCCTCCGATGACGCCACCCTCAAGGCGGCGGCGAATCGCGCTAGAACCCGCGAGGGATCTGTCCCTAATCAAAAAGTTAGCTTCTTCGTCACTCGGCCGCAAGCCAAATCGCCATGGTTGGATAAGGCCTCTACTCTCTTGACTCCCGCCAGCGACCAGCGACCATGCCGCGCAGTCCCGAGCGAGCCGATGCCAAGGGTCGATCGGACGAGATCCGGTCGGCACTTGCCAAAAAACTTATCATTCGTTGAAAATCAGGCCGATCGCGGAGTTGCGGGTTGGCCTGTTCGACAGCCATCAGGACGTGCCGAAGCCCCCGCGGCTTCGGGGCGTAGCGGTAGCGGTCCGCGCCAATCATGTCAAAATTGAACGAATGGGTCAGTACCTCCACCGCTTCCGCCACGATCGCTGCCTGCTGTAAGGATACCGCGCAACCTTCGAACGAGGTGCTAAACTGCACTCGGCTGATGCGGATCGATTCCGCGCCACCGCGTTGGCCGTCAGTCGCGCCAACCCAACGGAGCCGAGCGACAGCAACGTCATCCACCTGATTAGGCTTTAGCCATACCTCGAAAAGTGATGTTAGTTCCTGCCCTGCCAGCAGGTCTGAGGTCATCGTGGAGGTTCCGTAGCTAACAGAGTTGGGGGAGTGGTGTCCAATCAAACGATAGGCGGCCACTGCCTGGGGGTTAAAATCGATCGTCAATTCGGCTTGTCGAGCCACCAGATTGGCTGGGCCTCGGAGACTGTCGAGCAACGCCCAGCGGATATCCGCAGACGATTGAACTCGACGAATACTACCCCCGGTTGCCTGGACGAATCGGTCGAGGTGCGGGTCAGTTTGCTGTCGATCGCCCAAGTCCAGGACATCGAATCCGAAGGAGGGGGCATCGTGCACCAGTCGCTCGATACCCGCCGCCGCTTCGGGAACCAGGATCGCCGGACTGTCACTGATCAGCACCAAACGACGCTCGACCGGCCGATCGGTATCGGTTTCTAGGGCGGCCGCGATCGCATGGGGCAGGGCTTCCCCCAC
>SKVE01000463.1 GCA_007129635.1 Planctomycetaceae bacterium | reverse complement strand
GTGGCCGCGAAGCTGCATCATCCCAACATCGTCACCGCGTATGATGCGAACCAGGCGAGTGGGACGCAGTTCCTGGTCATGCAATACGTTGGCGGTGTCGATCTGGCGGTGCTGGTTCGCCGGCATGGGCCCCTGTCGATCGATCAGGGCCTGGCGTGCCTGATGCAAGTCGCCTGCGGACTGCAATACGCGCACCAGTTGGGGATCGTGCATCGGGACATGAAGCCCAGCAACCTGTTGTTGGACCCGCAGGGAACCGTCAAGATCCTGGACATGGGCTTGGCATGCATGGATACGCAAGCCGATGATCAGGATCCGCTGACCGAAACCGGCCAGATAATGGGCACGGCGGACTATATGGCGCCCGAGCAAACGATCGATACCAGCCGAGCCGACCCTCGATCCGATCTCTACAGTCTGGGTGCCACCTTCTGGTATTTGGTGACGGGCCAGTCCATGTATCCGGCTCGCACCGTAACCGGAAAGCTGATCGCGCACCAATGTCAGCCCCCAGCCAGGTTGAGCGAAGTGTGTCCCGATGTATCGCAATCGGTCGAGGATGTTTTCGCCCGCCTGGTGGCGAAGAACCCCGAGGATCGCTATCCTTCGGCGGCCGAGCTGATCGCCGATCTGAAGCAGTGCATTTCGAAGCCCGAGAATCTCCAGCCACTGGTTGTCGCCATGGAGCAGGACGGTGATCACGACGACGTGTCGTTCTCGCTTGACAAAAGATTCGTGGGATGTAACTGCTGCGGTTCACCTCCTGCGCCGCCGATCGACGCGCCGATCGAAACCAAGACATTCCCCGAGGTCCGGGCCGATCTTCAACCAACGCCCGCCAAGTCGTTTCCGGAGAGTGACACCGAGCTGAGGCCCAACCCAAAACCCGTCCAGCCACCGGTATCCGACCGACGAGATTCTTCAGCGACACGCTGGCGGCATCCCAAGCTGCTGGCAACTGCCGCAGCCGGTGCGATACTCCTGTTGCTGAGCACTTGGTTGATCGTTCGAGACCACGAGGGGCAAGAAGTTGCTCGATTTCGCGTGCCCGAAGGCGGCAGCGTGATCACGCAAACCTCCGCCGGCACGACGATGCTGCCAGAAACGCTGGTACCCTCGAAGGACCCCGGCACATCGCCGATCGATTTCGAGTGGAACTTGCCGCCGGGCTCACCGCCGCCAGCGATCGCTCCCTTGGATGCGCCGCAGGCCGCCCAGATCCAGCAGGCCTGGGCAGATTATCTGGGTGTTCCCGTGACATTCACGAATGCCATCGGCATGGAATTCATGCTGATCCCGCCCGGCGAATTCGATATGGGCTCGACCGAAGCCCAGGTCGCCCAATTGATCGAACGGGCTCGAGCTGTCGATCAGCCCGATTGGTACATCGAACAATTGGCCACCGAAACGCCGCGGCACCGAGTGCGGATCACCCGGCCGTTCTACCTGGGCCGGTTCGAAGTCACCCAAGCTCAATACGAACGGCTGATGGGCGTCAATCCGAGCCAATTCCAGGGCGATCCGAATCTGCCGGTCGAAAGGGTCTCCTGGCTCGATGCGCGTGCCTTTCTTCGCAAGCTGGACGAACTGCCGCGGGATCAAGGTCCGTATGGCCGCTATCATCTGCCGACCGAGGCTCAGTGGGAATACGCATGCCGTGCGGGCAGCACGACCGATTACAGTTTTGGGGATTCCGCTGATATGTTGGGCGAATACGCCTGGTACAGCGGTAACTGGGAAGGCAGCACCAGTCCGGTGGGCATGAAACTGCCCAACCCCTGGGGGTTGCACGATATGCACGGGAGCGTGCGCGAGTGGTGTCAGGACTTGTTCTGCCAGCACGACTACGCCACGTCACCCCGCGTCGATCCGACAGGTCCTGCCTTGGGGGCGAATCGTGTCTTTCGAGGCGGCAGTTGGGACGGCGGCCCCCAGGGTCGACGTTCAGCCTTCCGCAGCCGTTTCCCTGCCCATGACCCCGACGGTGCGCTGCTGGGATTCCGCGCCGTCATGTCCATCGAATCGGGCTGAAAAAGACGGAGCTGGAAAAGTAGGTTGGCACGCGACTAGATCTATCCCCTCCGTTTGCCCTATACTCTTGGCCTGCGATGATTTCCTTCCGTTTTTTGGGCCATGACGTTTTCGATCGCTCCGCCGTCGACGGCTGGCGGAATTCGATGCGAAGACGACTCGGTTTTGAAAGGGCTTGGACGATGATTTCTTGGCCGTTCCCGCGATGCATGGACCGTTGCTTCCGCGTCCGGTGGCTGCTGGCCGCTTGGCTGCTCTGGTGGCTGAGTTCGGCGAACGCCTTGCCGGCAGCATGGAGCCCGCCGGACGATGCGCCCGCCATCTACCCGGGTGACACCGTGATCGTGACCCAGGAAGGCGTGGAACTGGGAGTCCGTGACCAGGCCGCCATCGTCCTGAAGATCGGCGATCGGATTCGGGTCACCGAGGTGCGGGGGGGCTGGATCGGTGGGCATGCAACGGTGGACGGCCAGAAATATACGGGCTGGGTCAACCGTCGCGAAATTAAGCTGGCGGGCGCTGAACCGCGTTCGGTGGCTCCGATCGAATCCCCGTCGCGGCCGGATGATCCCCAGGCGGTCCAGGCATTGGAGGCGTTGAATGTCCGGTTCATCAAGAACCCGCAGGGCCACGTGGTTCTGGCCGATGCGACCGAATCGGAGCTGGACGATTCCGGGATGGAGCATTTCCGCGGCTTGCCTCATCTGGCTTTCCTGGACGTCAGCTCCCGTCCGATCACCGACGAAGGATTCGCTCACCTGACCGATTCGCAGGTCCTGCAGGAACTGTACGCGGTCGATACTCAAATCACCGATGTCGGCCTAGAGCACGTCGCCAAGCTGCAGAATCTGGAGATTTTGGCGTTGGCCAACACGGCCGTCACGGGGGCCGGATTGATCGAACTGCAGAAGCTGCCCATCCTGCAAGCCCTGAATCTTGCCGCCTGCCAGGTGGGCGATGACGACCTGAGCCCCTTGTCCGCCATGCCTCAGTTGGAAGTGCTGGTCCTGAGCAGAACTCGAATCACCTCGGCCGGCTTGATCCATCTGACCCCGATCACCCGACTGCGAGTGTTGAATCTGATCGGCTGTGCCGTGGGCGATTCCGGCTTGACTCACCTGGAACCCCTGAATTCATTGCGCATGCTGTATGTCGAGCTGACCAACGTTACCGAAGAAGGCGCCGAGTTACTGACGGAAATGCGTCCGACCTTGGCGGTGTTCTACTGAATCGAACGGATCGTCCGGACAGACGCACGGTACAGGGACGCGACGCTCCCTGCTTTTGACCCCCGCGATGATGCATCGCGATTTACTGATGGGAGAGACGAGCCTTGACCATGGACCAACACGAGACACGAGCCTTGACCGAGGACCAAACCGGTACCCATCTGGGCTTATGGGATGCGGTCAGCATCATTGTGGGCATCGTGGTGGGAACCACGATCTTCAAAGCGCCTCAACTGGTGTTCGGCAACGTCGAGAACGCCTGGTGGGGCATGTTCGCGTGGGCGTTGGGCGGCATCCTGGCCCTGGTCGGTTCGTTTTGTTATGCCGAACTGGCGACGACCTATCCGCGGATGGGCGGCGATTACGTCTACTTGACGCGAGCCTTCGGCAGGCGAATCGGTTTTTTGTTCGGCTGGGCCCAGTTGACGGTGATCCTGACCGGCAGCATCGGCGCGATGGCTTATGTCTTCGGCGATTACGCCGTCCAGTTGTTTGACCTGGATGTGGCCAACGTCGTCTGGTGGGCGGTGGGTTCGATCGTGGTACTGACCGCGATGAATCTGATGGGCGTGATCTGCGGCAAGACGACCCAGAACGTCCTGTCGTTGATCAAAGTCGTTGGGCTGTTGGGCGTCGTGGTCGTCGGCTTTGGCTGGGGCGGCGGGGCGGCCGCCGGGCCGGCCATCGAGGCGGCCGGAATGCTGGAAGGCGCCGTGACCCTGGTCGACGCCCCGGCTAACGGCGGAGCCCGGTCGTTGGGCGAGATGCTTTCGAGATTCGGATTGGCCATGGTCTTCGTGTTCTACGCTTACGGCGGCTGGAACGATGCGGCATTCGTCGCGGCCGAAGTCAAGAACCGCAAGCGGAACTTGCCCTGGGCGCTGTTCATCGGCACGGGCGGCATCATGATCATCTATCTGCTGGTCAACGCCGCCTACCTGTACGGACTGGGATTTGCCGGTGTCAGCGCTTCACCGACGCCCGCCGCCGATGTGTTGGCGTTAGCGTTCGACGACTGGGGCGCGCGCGCGATGAGTCTGCTGGTGATGCTGTCGGCTTTGGGCGCGATCAACGGCTTGATCTTCACCGGCGCCCGCATCTATGTGGGACTGGGCTCGGACCACCAATTATTCGCCCTATTGGGACGCTGGCATGCTCGACGAAACACTCCCATCTGGTCGCTGCTGGCCCAGTCCACCATCTCGCTGATCTTGGTCTTGCTGGTCGGTACCCAGATCGATCGCGACCTGGTGGACACGGTCCTGACGACGATGTTCCTGCCCGCCTTGCCGTGGGCCGATTATTTCGGCGGATTCGACACGCTGGTCGCAGGCACGGCGCCCGTCTTCTGGATCTTTTTCCTGGGCACCGGATTGTCGATGTTCGTGCTGCGGGCGAAGGACCGCGGGATCGAGCGGCCGTTTTCCGCGCCCTTGTTCCCCCTGGAACCGATCGTCTTCTGCCTGATGTGCCTGTACATGCTGTATTCCTCGCTGGTCTACGCCAAAGGCCTGGCCCTGATGGGCTTGGTGCCCTTGGTCGTGGGGCTGCCCTTGTACACCATTAGTTGCCGGATGAGGAAGACTGGCGGCAGGTCCTGACTTATCACTGAACGGCATGATCAGGGACCGTTCGGTGGTCGGTGCGCAACGTCAAAGTGGCATGTCAATTGCTGCTTGTGGCAAACAGTTGGCCGAACAGGATGGTGCGCTGGTTCCGTCCGGAAATGGTCAGCCAGACGTGGCCCTCGTGCTCTTTGAACGTGGGATACTCGAAGGCGTCGGGCGTTTCGAAGCGGTACTTCCGCTGCCAGGTTCGCCCGTCGCGCGAGACGTCCAGGTTGAACACGCTGCGGCGCACTCCGTCGATCCGAGCCGCGTCCTGCCAGCCCAGGTAGTACACGTCGCCGAACCGGTTGAACGTGGGTTTCGAGTTGGTCCCGCCCTGTACAACGTCGCGGTGCTCGGCGGGCGTCCACGTGCGGCCGTCCTGGCTGGTGCCGAAAGCATAGTTTCGCTCGCCCGCCTCCGAACGGAAGATGGCCATCCAGGCGCCGTCCGGCAACCGTTCGACCGACGCCTCGCTGAGCGCCAAGTCCTCGGGTTCGTTCATGTGCCCGAGGATCTCGAACGTGTCGAGCGCGTCGTTGATGGTGGCCCACGCGTTCTGGCGGCCTGGAAAGTTATTGATCGCCACGTAGGTGACGCCGTCGAATTGTTTGAACGAATCGAAGATGTACAAGCCGTGGTCGGCCGGCGCCCGCCGAAAGCCACCGGCCGCCGCACACGCGTGGAAGTGCCCCGGCTGCATGTCGAACGTGCCCAAGGAGGTCTTCAGTTGCGCGCGGTGGATGCGGTGGTCGAAGCGTCGAGTTGCCAGGTCGAAGTCGCGATACCACACCTGGCAGTGCGAGCCTCGCTTTTGGCTCACAAAGAAAACTCGCAGGGTATCGTCGCCGTGGCGAATGATCCGCGGCACCCAGCATTGGCCTGCGGGCAGGGTCGCGTTCTCGAAGGCCTGCTCGCTGCGGGCGATCGGCAGCGAAGCGACTTCGACCTCCAACGTGTCCAGATTGACGATCGACATCGCCACATACTCGAAATCGGCCGCGCTATGTCCCGGCCGCTGGTCGTTGACCGTCGACACGATGTAAGCATGCCGCCCGACCAGTTCGAATTCGGCGTCGTGCGCGCCCTGCACCTGCGGCGCGGTCACGCTGATCAGCCGAGCCATCACCTGGTCGCCGGCCCGGACCGGATCCCAGCCGTCGGGCAGCAGCGAGGCATCTTTCGTGCCTGCTGCCGCAGGGGATGTCGAAAGCCCGGCAGCTTCACCGGCTTGACTGCCGGGCACGAAGATGGCCAGAAGAATCACGATCGTCGTCATCTTGGTTGCATCAACCATGCTCGAAAAATTCTGCGGAAAAACCATCATTGCCTCTCTTTGTGTTGGAGTTCACGCGTCCGCGTGCGGGCTGCTTCCGTCCGTCTTCACGCGTTTCGGTGAAAACCCGAATCCTCGCCGCTCGCCGGCGAGATCGTTAGGCTCTCTAGCCACGAAAACGGAACGCCGAACCTACTCCTTGGCTGGGAAACCTGAGAACTCTCGCCCGGCAAGCGGGGAGGATCGAGGGGAAGTCGGAAGTCGGAGGTCGGAGGTCGGAAGTCGGAGGTCGGAG
>SKVE01000147.1 GCA_007129635.1 Planctomycetaceae bacterium | reverse complement strand
GGGACATCGCTGTTCTCTCTCCGCTCGATGCGCCGTGACAATCCGGCACAAACCAAGTTTTTGGTCCATCGACACCTGCCTATTATCGGCACACCCCACCGGATCGACTTTAACGGTTGTTAGGATTTTCTTAATTCCCAGGACGGATTCAAAGCATCCAGACAGGGGGGGTCAGCGAAAACTAGGCTCTGTCAGAAAAGGGACTGAACCTCTCCAGGGACGCGATCATTTCCGGATTGTCTGCGTGCCATCCAAAGGGGGCAGCCCCCTTTTCAGACAGAGCTTACGATTTGAATCCCTAATCTGAGCTGTCCCGCCAAGTCCTCGCTGCTTGCCGTGGAAGGAAATTTGCCCTTCGGCCATGAACTGCCGAATTCGACTGCGTTCCTAAGTGGCGGCTCGACTGGCACCTGCGCTGCTCAAGAAGTAAAATGACCGGTTGGGATCGTTGGCCGCCCCTACGCGTCCTGGACAGCATTCGAGAGTTCCTTTCGGTCTTCGTGCAACGAGGGATATTTTATGAGCACTCAGAATCATGTCTCGCGCCGTCAATGGCTGGCCGGTTCGGCCGCAGTGGCGGTCGGTTCGTTCGTGATCTTGCCGCAGCGAGTTCGTGGAGCCAACGAGCGGCTGAACGTCGCCGGCGTGGGGGTGGGGGGGATGGGTGGCAACGATCTCCGCCAAGTCGCGCCGACAGAGAACGTGGTGGGGCTGTGCGATGTGGATGCCAATAGCCTGGCCCGGGCGGCGACCCAGTTCCCTGACGCCAAAACCTACCGTGATTTTCGCAAGATGCTCGAATCCCAGAAGGACATCGATGCGGTCATGATCGCCACGCCGGACCATACGCACGCGGTGATCACCATGATGGCGTTGAAGTCAGGCAAGCACGTTTTTTGCCAGAAGCCGCTGACGCGTACCGTAAACGAAGCGATCCTGATCGGCCGAGCGGCTGAGGATGCGGGCGTCGCTACCCAGATGGGCAACCAGGGCCAAGCCAGCGAAGCCGCACGGTTGATCTGCGAATTCATCTGGGCCGGTGCCATCGGGCGGGTACGCCAGATCCATTCGTGGTCCAACCGACGCCCCGAAATCTCGCCTCGCGGCATCCCGCGTCCGGCCGAGACGCCGCCGTTGCCGTCGCATCTGGACTGGGATCTGTGGCTGGGGCCGGCTCGCGAGCGTCCTTATCATCCGTGCTATCATCCGTTCCACTGGCGAAGCTGGTGGGATTTCGGCACCGGCGTGCTGGGCGATATCGGCTGCCACAATCTGTCGGCGGCCTTCAAGGCCTTGAAACTCGGCTGGCCGACCAGCGTCGAAGCCTGCTCGACGCACTGGAATGCACCGCCGGAAGTCAGCAACGAGACGGCGCCGTTGGCCTCGATCGTGACCTTCCAGTATGGGCGCAAAGGCATTGGACTATTCGGCTCAGAAAGAGCCCATGAGCATAGCCACTACGGACCGCGCGTCTACGGATCCGGCTATGAATCAGACGGCCAAATCCTCCCAATGGATCCGCCGGAAATCGTAATCCGCTGGTACGATGGCGGGATGATGCCGCCACAGCCTGCGGGAGTCGAGCCCGGTCGCAATATTTTCGCAGGCGAAGGGACGTTGATCGTCGGCGACTCCGGGATGTTGCTGGGGCACCGATTGCTGCCCGATGCATTGAACCAGCAGTTCGGTCGCCCGCCTCAAGTCTTGCCGCGATCGCAAGGCCACTACCAGGAATGGCTCGATGCCTGTAAAGGCGGACCGCCAGCGGGCAGCAATTTCCCCGACCACGCGGCGCACTTGACAGCCGTGGTGATGATGGGCAACATCGCGATCCGCACCGGGGAGAAGCTCTTGTGGGATGATCAGAAACTGGAGTTCACCAACAGCCCGGCTGCCAATGAGTTGCTGGAGGCCGACTACCGCGATGGTTGGAGTCTATGATGCACCTGGGGCGTTGCCAGGCAGGGCGGTCGCACGGGGCTTTGTCAGCGGCCGTCAGTCCGAGCAGATCGTGAAGGAATCAAAGTCCACGAAACCGCCGCTTTCTTCGGTTGCGAAGTGGAACAGGGCGAAGCGGTAGCCCATGAAGTGCGGCAGGGTGTAGGCCATCTTCAAAGGCTTGCCGATCGCAGTCCATTGCTTGCCATCCAGGCTGTAGAAGAACGCCGCCCTGTCGGCACGGTTGCGGTAGTCGCAGTCCACTCGGAGATAAACCACGTCCTGTTCCAGCGGTACGCCTTCCACCTCCTCGGGCCGATCCGTCTCGGCACTGACCATCACGATCGAATTGGCACTGCCAACTCGTTTCACACCGACGAACCCGTACCTTCTCTGCAGCGCAGCCAGGCCGGCGAAATCGCCGTCGTTCATGTGGCTGACGTCGACGGCTACGATGGCCGAACACTCCGGACCAAACGTTCTTTGGGTCAGCGTGTTCCTCGCGCTCAAGAGATCGGAATCGACTCGACCCGTGGTCAATCGCAGCCAGCCGGGACGTTGGGTGATCGACCAACGCTGGTGGTCCGGATTGTGGTTCCACTGCCATGCCAACGGAAGCGCCGGGTCGCCCGGACGTCGGTCGAAATCGTCGGAGGCTACGATGTTGCCCAGTCCTCTTTCACCGGCAGGGATATCCAACTTCATCGGCACCCGGCCATCGACACCGAGCACGGGCCAACCGTCTTCCCATCGCATGGGCACCAGGAAGGGCACCCGGCCCACGGCCCCATGGTCTTGGAACAGGTAGGCATACCACTTGCCGTCGGGCGTGTCGATAATGCTGCCCTGCGCGACCCCTTGGTCCCGCAAGACAACTCGGCCCTCGTACGGGCCGTCGATCTTGTCAGCCCGATGGACGATCTGCGTACGCATGTCGTTCCGAGGCCAGGTGATGTTGAACAAGTAGTACTTTCCATCCACCTTCATCATCTGGGAACCTTCCGCCGGCAGCCCGACTCTGCCTCCCGCCACAAGGCTGGCGTTGGGGATGATCACCCGATGGACGCCTCCTCGTTTGATCGCCGAAACGTCAACGGTCAGTTCCACGAGCCGGATGTCGCCGACGCCGTAGATCATGTAAACGCGGCCATCGTCATCGAAAAACAAGGTATGATCGTGCAGCGACGGCGAGAACGTGGTTTCGTTCCACGGACCGGTCTCGATGTTCTTCGTCGTGTAGACGTGGGTCTTGTTCGTCGTCGCGGAAAACGTCGAGACATAGAACGTGCCATCGTGGTAGCGCAGGCTGCTGGCCCAGGAACCTGCGCCGTAGGCATTCCTGCCGTTTTCCAACCGCAGCGATTCGTTGTCCGCGAGCGTGTCGTAGGCATAGCCGACCAGTTCCCAGTTGACCAGATCGTTCGACTTCATGATGGGCAACCCTGGGCTCATGTGCATCGTCGTGCTGCTCATATAGTAGGTGTCGCCCACACGGATCATTGCCATATCCGGCACATCGGCCCAAATGACCGGATTCCGAGCGTATTCGGCCTGGCTGGGCAGGGTCAGGAAGAAGCTGGCCCCAGCGAGAATCGCGAGGCCCAAAAACGGTTTTGTCATGGTCATGTCGATCGTCCTTCCGCAAAGGGTGACACTAGTTTAATTCTTACGGCAGTGGTGCGAAACCGATGCGGATGCACTGCACGGCCATCGCGGGGATCGTGTGCGTGAACTCGGAAGCGACCGGGATCTCGCTGAAGACCGGCACGACCAGATCGGGGTGCTCAAACGTGTTTTCCGCGTCCTTTTCACCAACCAGCGTGATCTGCTTCGCTTGCGGAGCGACGCGATTCACGCCGTCCAGAACGATGGATGTCTCAACCGGCGTGAGCAACGGGTTGACCAGTTTGATGATGACTTCGCTCGTGGTACGTTCGACCGTCGTGGAAAGGCTGATCGACGCCGGCCGGGTGACGTAGTCGAAAACCTGTTCACCGTCGATGTAACAACGGATGCGGTTCGAACTGTATTCGACCTTCAGATCGTACCACTGTCCGCTGCGCACCGAGCCCGGTCGATCGACGACGACCGACCGCCTGTCGCCACGGATGAATTGCTCGATGGCGTGGCGGGTGTTTCCCCAGCCGCCCACGTTCCACCAGTAGCCGCCGTTGCCGTCCTTGTCCGCACCAAAGCGAATGAGGAAACCCTCGGCGCCGCCGGTCTTACGGGCGCGCACGGTGTACGTGATCGTTTCGCCGGAAAAGATCTCGCGTCCCAGGCTCATTGCCGGCGCGGCCCTGGCATCGGTTTGAACGTAGTGGGCGTCGCTCATGTGGAAATCGCCGCTTCGGATTCGCCAACCGGAGGGATCGATCCTGCCCCCGTTCACGTTGACTTCCGCCACCTCGATGGCGGTGTTCCAGGATCCGATACCCACGGCGGAGAAAACCGGCTCTTGCTGCGTTTCTTCCATCGTGATGGAACTGGGGACATAGGCGTCCCCCGTGTTTTGTGCAAAGAGCTGTTGGACGTAGTAGTTCGTTGTGCGCAGGACTCGACGGTTGTCGAAGTAGATCAAATCGGGCCGCCACTGGCTGTTGTCCTCGCGGCCGAAGAGCGGTGCTGGTTCCGAATAAACCACTCAGGCGATTCGTAGTAGTGCTCGTCGGAGCTGTAGACCTGCAGTTCGGTCATCAAGTCGTACAGCGGCAGACCCGGCCCGAGCCCCGACGTGCCGATGATCTTGATCTCCGGGTGAGCATCGCGGATCGCCTGGACAAAATACGGGAAACGCTCGCGGACGCCGGGCGTGTCATGCTCCTCGTTGCCCAGACAGACGTACTCCAAGTCGAACGGTTCGGGATGTCCCATCTCGGCACGGACTGGATCCCCCGAAAACCGCAGCTCACTCCGATGGGAATCACCGGCAGCGGCGTCATGCCGTAATTGATGTCCTCGAAAAACAGTCCATACAGATGCGGACTCAGCGGAATACCCGGCTGATCGCATTCGATGCGGATCTGAACCGCTTCGGTCGCCCTGGCGACTGCAGTGGAGATACAGCCGAGCGTCGTCGCTAGAGACAATAGGATCGCGCACCGGACGGCGTTAGGGGTCCACAATGAATAACATCGGTTGCGCATGATACGTTCCTCCTGAGAATCGAGTGACAGTGCGTTAGGGCTTGGCCTCCGCACCCGACTTCATCAGTCGCACGTCGTAGACGCCTCCGGCGAGCCAGCGAGTGGCGACGAACCGGAACGTGACGCGCCCGTCGGATGCGATTGGGAGCACGTCCGCCGGAATGGGATATCGGTTCGTGAAGAATTCTCCGGGCTGGGCTCCATTCAGTGTTTCCTCGGCAAGCATTCGGCCGTTGGCGAGGATTTGGAAACGTCGACCGCTGTCGCCACCCCAGTAGGTGACGACAAGGTCGACGGTCTTCTCGCCTTGCGTGTCCAGCGTGTACTCGAACCATTTTCCGTGCCGCCAGCGGCGTCCTTGATGCAGTCCGGTCTCGGTTTCTTCCCCGGCGAAATCGTGTTCGACCTCGGACTGCTGTTCGCCGACGGCGACCGAATCCAGGGTGGCGGCCTGCAAGGCGGCTCGCGCACGTTCGATGGCAGCAACAGCCTCACGCCGTTCCGCGAGCCCCTCTGCGGTTGCCAGCTGCCAGTACATTTGATACCGAGAGTCATGCAGGCGAAAAAACGGTACGATCGGCAGGCCTTCCGGATCCTCCGGGTACGCGACCTCCGTCACGCGGAAATGCAGGGGACCTGCGGCGGGGTCCGGCTTGATGCGAGCCAGCACCTCCTCGGGCGAACCGATCAAGACCGGTACCTGGTCGAGCGGGGTCAGCGGGCCGCTCGCAACATGGCCCATGCGGGAATCGTCGGCGCGAAGTCCCACGAGATCCTCCGTGCTGGAAGGATGGACGAGCACCATCGGACCATGCAGGATCGCCACCCAATCGGAGCCATCCGGAAGATGCTCCAAGGTCGTGCGCATGGAGAATTGGATTTCCACCGTGTCGCCGTTCTGCCACTCGCGTCGGATCGGGACATAGGACGACGGCTTGGACGAAACCGCCACGGTCCTGCCGTTGACGCGCACCGAGACGCCCTCCGCGCCGGCCCATCCGGGGTGCCGTACGTGCAGCGTGAAAGTCTTCGGCTTCGCCAGCTCCATGCGAAGGCAGGTGCGAGCTTCGTCGGGAAACAGCGTTGCTTGACGTAGGGTGAAACCGTCCGAGACGGCGAGTGTGGAAGCTAGGAAGAGATTCACATAGACGCCATCCTTGGCGCGGGCGTAGATGAATGCTCCGTACTTCCCCGGGTTTTCCATGCCGGTGCCGACACAGCACCAGAAGGCACGCTCTGGCTGAGAATAGACACGATAATGATCGGGCCGGAGCGGCGTGAAATACACGTACCCGGGTTCGTGCGGATGGATCGCGGCCAAAATGTGATTGAACAGCGCCCGCTCGTAGTAATCCGCGTAGGCGGCG
>SKVE01000206.1 GCA_007129635.1 Planctomycetaceae bacterium | reverse complement strand
TCGACCACACGACTGGTCAACGTTCGCCCGGGAAAAGCATCGAATTGCAGGACCGCGATCGGCTGAGCCTGTCGCGCCATCGCTTGATCCAGCAGATCGATATCAGCCTGGTCGACAACCAGTTCCGCCTCCAGCGACTGCGGATCGCCGACTCGGCAGATCAGCTCACCGGGCTGGTAACTAGCATTCAGATTCTTCGGATCCAAGGGAGAACCGGACCATTGAGGCAAACGGCCCTCCTCGTTGGGTACTTGCTTCGTCTCGACCGGCAGGACGATGCCATCGACGGGGGCCACGATGTTCAATCGCGACAACTCTTGCTGCTTTTCCTGCAACTGCTTCTCGATCGTGGCTTCGATTTCGCGAGCCTGTTGGATCTGCATGCCCGCCGTATCGTCCACGTGCGAGCGGCGTTCCAAGCCTCGCAATCGTTCGCGTGCGACCGTCAGCTCGCCTAGCAGGTCGATGACGGCCAGTTCCAGATCATGGTTCCTGAGCGTCAACAGCGGATCGCCCGCTTGGACCACAGCCCCGTTTTCCACATGGATCGCCTCCACCTGGCCTCGCACATCCACATAAACGGGCGCCGCATCGCGCGGGGCGATCTGGAAGGCACAGTTGATCGAGTAGGGCAACGGCAAAAAAATCACCAAACCCAACACGGTGCCGACCACCGCGATCGAGGTGATCAAGTTCAGTCGCTTCACCTTATGCATCCTCCCGGGCGTATAGAAGAACTTGCCCAAGCGATAGAGCGGCTGGACCACGAGCCCGAAAAAACCTACGGCGGCGAGCAACTGACCCAGCACTTTCAGCCCGTACGGTTCCAGCACCATATTCAAAAACCAGACGATCGAAAACACCACGACCCAACGGTAAACGACCGCCGCGACGGTGTACAATCCGAACAGGAAACGGTTGCTCTCCGGCAAGAAGGGGTTTTCCGGTTGCTCCAGGCCCAAACAAAGATGGACCATGAACCGCTTCAAGACCTCGGTGGCTTTCTGACGCAGGTTGGGGATCTCCGCCAGGTCCATCAAGATATAGTAGCCGTCGAATCGCAACAACGGGTTGCCGTTGAACACCAGCGTGCTGACCGAACAGATGAACATCACACTCAAGCTCAACTGGTTGATCAACGTGGTAGGATCGCTGAACCACCAGAGGAACGTCGCGATCGACGCCAAGATCATCTCGACGTACATCCCCGACGCGCCGATCATGGCACGCCGATACTTGCTGGGCAGCATCCACGAATCGGAGACGTTGCAGTACAGGCACGGAGTGAAAACCAGGATCATCACCCCGATCTCGTGACATTCTCCGCCGAAATGCTTACAGGAAAAACCGTGCCCCAGTTCGTGCAGCACCTTGACGACCCCCATCGTGATCGCCAAGTACAACCAGTTGCCGCGCCCGAAAAATTCGTGAAAAGTCGGCAAACGCGAACGAAAGATGTCGAATTGGATCATCACCAGCAGCAACGCGCTGACCGCCAACGCCAGGCAAAAGAACACGACGGCCGGGTGGAACATCCACTTGACCAACGGGTAAGTCCAGTTCAAGAAGCGTTCCGGGTCGATCCCGCGAAAGCGGATCGCGAAGATGTTCGACATCTTGCCCAGCAGTTCTTTGCGTTTCTTTTCGTCGCGACGCTTCCGCAGTTGCCGACCTTGCCCGGCCGATTCGGAGATCACCAGCCCGCTGCGATGCAGCATCCCGATGAACTGCTGCAGGTCCTGGTAGGTGATCTTCTGAGGCGCAAATTCCTGCTCGAACTGCTCCTTGATCTCTTCCAGACTGATCTGCCCGTCCAGCATCTGCAGGATCGCGAACTCCTCCTCATGGAAGCGGTAGTAGTTCAAGCCGACGGGTTCCTTGACCACCCAATAGGCTTCGCCCAGATACCGTTGCTGTCGGACGGTCAGGTCGGGACGGACGCGCAGCGAGAGCTTTCGTGAAGTGCTGCTGACCAGGCTGTCTGCCAGTGTTGCCATCAGGTTACGCTTGTTAGGAATCGTCCGAACGGATCAGGAAAGGTCGGGGTGCCTGGACGAAGCACCTCGGGTTTCTCGTTTTCAACGCACATCGGCCGATGCGACCATCGGTCTCTTGGTAATCACCATCCGCGCCTCGGTGCCCGGCCGCATCAGCCATTTGTACCCGCCGCGGCCTGGCTGATTTTCAACTTCGGTCCAGATCCGGTACCGATTCGCCTCGACAATCGAGCTGATCCCCTGGATCCGCGCGGTCAAGACTTCTTCATCGGTGCCCGCCAGATTCACGATGATCTTCACTTCGGCATCTTTCAGTTGATGCGGGGCCACCAGGTTGGCGTTGACGAAGCCTTCCACGCGCAACCGGTCCATGCGGATCAGCCGCAGGATCGGCTCGCCCGCCCGCACCCATTCGTTTTGCTGACGATAGAGTGTGACCACCACGCCGTCGAAGGGCGCCCGGAGGCTTCGCCGCTGCAAACGATTCTCGGCCGCGTCGACCTGCGCCAGTTCCTCGTCGCGTTTCAACCCGGCGATCTTGAACGCCATATCGGCGGCCAGCGTATCCAACACCGACTTTTCCCAGGTGACTCGCTGACGACGGAGCGTCGTTTCGGGAATCGTCCCGGACGCCCGGCGATTGATCGCCATCGATTCCTCGTATTCCGCTTTGGCTAAGTCGATCAATTTTCGAGCCACCTGCACCTCGGCATCGTTCGTCGCCTGCTCTTCGGCCACCGCCAATCGCGACTGGGCGATCCGCCGCTGGATCTCCGTCTCGATCACGTCCAGTTGCCCCAGTACCTGACCTTTGGTAACGATCGCTTCCTCACGGACCAACAACTCGCTGATCTTCCCCTCGTCTTCCGCCGGCAAATCGACGTGATCGATCAGCGAGATCACGCAGTGGTCCAACACCACCGTATCTTGGTCCTGTATCAAAGCGCCACCGGAGGGCTGAGCCGCGATGGCAGCGGTTGCGATCAACAAGGTGGCATATAACATGACAAATTCCCTCTTCGGTATCAAAGCTTTTTTGACTCTAAGTCAGGTAGAACAAGATCGTCGACTGGAACCACTCCCAGGCCTCGTGGAACCAAACAAAGCCGATCGCCCGCCGGCCGCAATAGACTTTCGCCGTGACCGTCGAACCCGGGTGCGGAGTGCCGATGTCCTGGCGGTTGATGTCGACCTTCATCTTCACGACCGAACTGCCATCGCTGGCGTCCAGTTCGACAAAGTCCTTGATTTCCCGCAAGACGCCTTCGTAGTTGGTCTCCGGATCCGTGGCCAGGATGTAACTGACGCGTTCTCCCGCTTCCGGGTAGCGTGCCCGCCAGTCTTGATCGTGCCGCGCCCAGCGGATCTTGCCGCTGCGGCTCTCGCGCATATTCAATTCCAGTTCCCAGTCGCCCGACGGGTCGACGATGGTCATCAGTTGCTGGCCCATGCCCACCGGACGCCGCTCCAACGACCGTTCGGTCTCCCAGGGGATCATGACGTCGCCGGCGATCGGCGCGCGAATCAGCAGGTTCGCCCGTTTCTCTTCCAGCAACTCCTGCTGGGCTCGAAGGGTGGCGATCTCTTCATTCAATTGTCGCGCTTCGAATTGCAGGCTGATCCGTTCGCCTTCGTTCAATCCCCGTTGGTGCACCAAGGCGTACTCGACGGAAAACATCCGTTCCATCTTGGACTGCAGACGGCCGACCACGTCCTGGTACTGGACCTGCAAATCGGGATTCCGCAACTCGACCAACAACTGGTCCTTTTCTACTCGTTGCTTGTCGCGCACATGCAGTTTGACCACATCGCCATCGATGGGCACGAACACGTCCCGCTTGACCATCGGTTGCAATGCACCCCGCGCCTGGATGTTGAAATCTTTCTTGAAGAAGACCATCATCAAGATCAGCACAAGCAGTAACGCCGAAACGGTTACCGTCTTGGGTAGATTGCGAGCGGTTACGAGAAACCGACTCTTGCCGACGGTCCGCCAGAGGGGCATCAAGAAGATCCGGTTGACATCGACAGAATTGGTGATCGCACGCGCGGCATGCTCGTAGACCAGATCCGTGCGCGAACGCAGTACGGGTTCCGGCAGCCGGCTCTCGATCTGCTCGACCACCAACGTCCCGACGATCTCGTTCGCCAGGTTACTCTCCTCGTCCGCCTCGCCCGTGACCGTCTGCCGTACGTCCGCCGCCCGCTTGGGGCGTCGAAGCGGCAAGAGTGCCAGCATCCGCGTGTGCGATTCGTCGATGTAATCGTGCAACGATTCTTCGACTTGCGGCGGCAGATCGTCCATCGACCCGTCGTACCACAAGGACTCGCCCGTGGCCACCACACGAGTCGCCAATTGACCCAGATGATGCACGATATTCGACCGGTTCTCGATCGTGTCCTGACCGCTGACCGCCTCGATCTTGCACTTGCGGCCATGCATCACGCCGACGCTGACGCGGTCACAGCCGATGATCCGACGCCCCTCGTTGACAATCGTATAGGCCGTCTCGCGCAGATCCAGATTCTCATGTACCATGCGGGCAAAATGGTCCGCTTGAGCCCACAGCGAATGACGGTCGCTGATCTGCCGAAGTTTACGCGTTTTCAACCAATCCGACGCCAGTTCGCACATCTGCATGACGAACTTCAGGTAACCTCGCTGCGTCACCGGTTGAGCGTCCGGGCGCTGGAAGATCTCGACCACCCCTTCCACCTGGTTGTCCGAACGCAACGGAGCGATCACCAGCAGATGATTGGTCGGATTCCCGATCGCCTGTTCTTCCCCAACACCAGATTGCGGTGGCACCAGGATCGGTTCGCCCGAAGCGATGATCTGGGAAAGCAAGCCGAAATGGCGGCGAGTATCGTCGGAATCCGCGTCCAGCAGCATTTCGCTCATGCGAATCTGATACGCCAGATCCAGACGCCGCCCGTCCCGCATGATCCAGATCGCGCCGCCAACAGCCGCCAACGCCGCGATCACCTTCTCCAAAAACGCAGGATAATATGCCTCGGCCTCGATTTCGCTCTTCGACAAGGTCGCGATCTCGCTGACCAGCCCGCGGATCTGCTGCTTGGTCTGTTCGATCGTGTCGGAACTTAACGTGGGTTCGGTCGCCATGGTCACACAGCCTCAAAGAGAGTGGTCCGAAAGTAACTTGTTCGCGTACAACCGCCCTGGAAAACCACTCAAAAACTCCAAGATCTTTCTAAGATGACGCCTAGATCCATCCGTTCCACTATGCAACCGGCATTTTCCCCATGAAATTTCAAAAATACCGATCTTTGGCGCCGAACATGCAAATCAGAGAATCTAGGAAAACCAGGAAAAGTTAAGGTCGTCGAAGGCTCCGAATGCCGTATCTCTGACCTCCCACATCTGGCCGATATCGTCCAAGATCTCCTCCAGATGAATCAAATAATAGTCCCCAATGTCGTCCAGAACAGAACCGCCCAACTCGGAAACATCCAGCTCCGAAGCGTTCCACGCGACGTCCGCCCCCGAGTCCTCGTATGCCGAGCCCTCGTACGGCGAATCGTCGACCGCAGCCCCGATGAACGCGCCTGTCTCGTACGACGCGTCGTCAAAAGATGCCCCGTTGTCTAATTCGGCAGGATGGACCTCTAGCATGAAAAAACAGTCCGCCGCTAGCATCTGTCGAGGCTCCAGACGCTCGACGACCAACGCCTGACGAGCCGAATTGGCCGGCCATGCGGCAGCCATTCGCCCCAAATAACCCAACCATTCCCAAAAAAGCCTCATTCGCCCAGAGCCCTCGAGCTTTCACGTAAAAATCATCGATGACACCCATTTCGATTCAATTTATCACGTGGCTGAACCAAAGGTCAAGCGTTACTGCTCGATTTTTGGGTAATATCTACTTGATTATCAAGTAATTTTTGCTTGACAAAGATGCCGATGCCGGTTAATCATGAAGAGAGCAAGGCCATGATCCTTGCCCGTGACTGTACTTATGGTTTAACAACATTGGTCAGGAGGGCCGGTGCCCGACACCGGGATCGCCCAGGTGATTACCGAAAAAGTCTACAAGACATTTACCGTCGGTATCGACGAAACGCTGGATCGCACGATCGACGAACTGAAGGAAAAGTTCGGAAAGACGTCGCGGGCAGACGTGTTTCGTATGGGAATTGCCCTGTTGAAGGTGGCCGCTGAGGCCAGGGAGAGGGATTTGAAGCTGACGATCTCGGACCAGAACGATGTGGTTCGGAAAGAGATTGTCTTGCCGTGATCATCTAACCTCTGTCAGAAAAGGGGTCTGACCCTTTGGAGGGCACGCTGAAAACTCGGGAAAAACGGTGTGCCCGGAGAGGATCAGCCCCGTTTTTTGACAGAACCTAACCTAACGCGGCCTCCGGCCGCAACCAACGTAGGTTGGGTCTCCGACCCGACCCGACCCGGTCGGGACGGAGTCCCAACCTACAAAGATG
>SKVE01001011.1 GCA_007129635.1 Planctomycetaceae bacterium | reverse complement strand
GCCCATTCGTTATCGAGAATCGTCTCTTTAGGATTACCTATTTTTCCTAGAAATGCAAGACTCTGCCATCAAAATTTCCGAAAAAATCCGCTTTCAGCCCCAAAAACCGCTAAAAGAAGTACACTTTGCAGGAATCGCGAGGCAATGAATTCGAAGCGACTCGGCATGTTAGTCCTGGTCCTGGTCTTGGTCTTCGGGCTGGTATGCTGGATCATCGAGTTTTTCTGCCGGGGTGAACGTCAGGGCGACTGAATTGATGCAGTAACGCTGGCCGGTGGGAGTCTGTGGTGCATCGTCGAAGATGTGGCCCAGGTGGGAATCACAGCGGGCACATAGCACTTCGGTACGGATCATACCGTGCGAGCGATCTGGCAGTAGCGTCACGCGGTCGCCAGCTTTGGCGGCATAGAATGCCGGCCAGCCACAACCGGACTGGAATTTTGTCTCGGAGTGGAACAGCTCCTGGCCGCAACCGGTACAGGAATAAACCCCTGCTTCGAAGTGGCGGTCGAACTCATTGGAGTAGGGGCGTTCGGTTCCTTTCTGACGCAGCACGTAGTACTGTTCGGGGGTCAGAAGCTCTTTCCACTGTTCTTCGGTTCTCACAAATTTTTCCGTCATGGTTGGTGCCTCGGTCGTGATTGCCTCGCGGTCACCCGCGATTTCGGTTTTCGTTTGGCCGACAGTGTCGACAGGGGGATCCGCCGAACGAGTTGCCTCGGAGGCGGTCGGCGGGTTACAGCCGGCCGCGGCGACGGCCAGCAGCACAGCAAGATAAACGCGGCTCATTTTTTTGACTCCAAAAGGCTCGGGGTGGCCATCCATGCATATGATAGGCGGTTGTTCAGCCGTATCAAGGTTGGTGAATCGATGGCTGGGGAACCTAACGATCTAGACGGTCGGCGGCGAGGATTCGGGGGTTCCGGAGGGGGGCAGTCCCGTTTTCTGACAAAGTCTAGCTAGCGTCGGGGTTCAAAAAACATGAATTCACGGGTTGTATTTGGCTTGCAACAAACGATATACGCAGGTATACTAAGCAGATGATTTGTATACTGAACACAAAGCCATGACTTCGACCTTGGAAACCATCGCCAGATTGCGCACGGAAATCCGCCGCTTGGAATGTTCCCGCGCGATGGTGGACGACCAGCGGATCAGCAGCGGTTGCGAGGCGTTGGATGCCTTGCTTCCAGAAGGCGGGGTACGGCGTGGTTCGCTGGTCGAGTGGTTACCAGGTAGTGCGGGCAGCGGGGCAGCGACGTTAGCCCTGCATTATGCTCGTCAGGCCTGTCGGCAGGGAACCAGCTTGGTGGTGATCGATCGTTTGCGGCAAGTTTACCCGCCAGCGTTGGCAGCTTGGGGCATCGATCTGGCGCAGGTCGTCCTGGTGCATCCTCGCGATATACGGGAGGAGCTTTGGGTTTGGGACCAGTCGTTGCGATGTACGGCGGTCGGGGCGGTATGGGGCGAGGTGGAGCGGATCGACGGGCGATCTTTTCGCCGCTTGCAGTTGGCGGTCGAGGACAGTGGCGGCGTGGGGTTATTATTGCGGCCGTTACGGGCGCGGGGCGAGCCGACTTGGGCGGACGTGCGGTTGCTGGTCCAGCCTTACGGGGGCCATCATGGTCGGCAGTTATGCGTGCACTTGTTATCCAGTCGCGGCTCGGCGGCGCGTGGCACGGTATTGCTGGAGCTGGACGAATGGAGTGGACGGTTGCAGAAAGCGAGAGGCCTGCATGAAACGCGCACTGGCAGTCTGGCTGCCCAACTGGCCCGTACAACGGCAGATCGCCGCTCGACCGGAACTTACGGATCGAGCGTTGATCATCTATGAACGGGACGTACGGCGAGGCGAGCGGGTTCGAGCCTGTTGTCGGCGTGCGGCAGCTCGAGGCATCCGGCCGGGGATGCCGTTGGCCGAGGTAGCCGCCAGTGGCGTCCTGGGAAAAAGTGGCGTCCTGGGAAAAACTGGGGCATCGGAAGAGCGCTCGTACCATGTCACTCGCCACCAGCCGGATCAGGACCGGCAGGCGTTATTACACTTGGCGATCGAGTGCGAGCAGTTCAGTCCGTTGGTCGGGATGGCTGAGGGCGACCGGCCGGACGGGCTGCAGATGGATCTTCGTGGCCTGGACCGTGTGTTTGGTAGCGAGCGGGATTTGCATGGCCGCGTGGAGGAATTTTTTGGGCGGCGAGGGTATCAGGTGCGGCTGGCGATTGCCGACACCCCCAGTGCCGCCAGCGCGCTGGCTCGGTATCCGCCGGAAGCCGCTCCGCCCATCATCGCCGTGCCGGGCGATCGCAGCCTGCTGGACCAATTGCCCGTCGCCGCGTTGCGGTTGCCGGACCAGACGCAGCAGATGTTGCAGCATTTGGGCATCGATTGCCTGGGCCAGCTACAGTCACTGCCTCGCGGCAGTCTGCCGGCCCGTTTCGGAGCGTCCCTGCTACAGCGACTGGACCAGATCCTGGGCCGGGCGGACGAGGTGATCGTCGCTTGCCGCGAGCCGGAGGATCTGGACGTGCGGATGGCTTTCGAACATCCGATCGTGCATCCCGAAGCGATCCTCTGGGCCATCCAGCGGTTGCTGGTCCAGTTGGCAGAGCGATTGAACGTTCGCGGGTTGGGGGTTTTGCAGTTGGAATGCCAATTGGTCTGTCAGGGGGGGCGAAGCTGTGAGATCCGGGTCGGGCTGTTCCAGGTGACGGCCGAGCCTGACCACTTGCTGGGCCTGATCCAGATGCAGTTAGAGCGGCAGAAGCTGCCGGATGCGGTGCACGAGTTGCGGATCAACGCCACATCGACTGCGGTGCGCGAGTCACGGCAGCGGGAATTGTTTGCGGAATCGATGCCGCGCGACTTGACGAAGCTGGGGGCATTGCTCGAACGGTTAAGCAGTCGGTTGGGTTCCGAGCGGGTTTTACGAGCCGAGCTGCAGGCCGACGCGCAGATCGAACGAGCGTATCGGTGCCACCCGCTGACGGGCGGGCCGCTGACGGGTGAGCGCTCGCTTGGCAAGGACCGCTCGCCGCCCGCTGCACCGGGTCCGATGTTCCGCCCCTTGCGGCTGTTCGATCCGCCGCGGCCCATCGAGGTGATCGGGATCGCCATGGAGGGGCCGCCGGCAAAGTTTTTTGATCGTCGTGAAACGTACCAGGTCGCTCGTTCTTTTGGTCCTGAGCGGATTGAAACCGGGTGGTGGCGAGGTCCTTCGGTACGACGGGATTACTATCGAGTGGAAACCACCGGAGGCAACCGGCTGTGGCTATTTCGCCGGCTGCAGGATCAGCGGTGGTTTTTGCATGGCGAATTCGAGTGACGTCATCATGTTGCCGAAAGAACAAGACCCACCGACGCAGCGACTCCGCGCACGCGGCGATCCCGCATGCTATGCCGAGCTGCACTGCAAGACGAATTTCTCGTTTTTGCAAGGCGCATCGCATCCGGAGGAGTTGGTCGAGTATGCGGCTCGAGCCGGCTATGCGGCGTTGGCGATCACCGACATGGCCAGTCTGGCGGGGATTGTGCGTGCCCACGCGGCAGCTCGGCAACATGGACTGCATCTGGTGATCGGCGCCGAGTTCGAGCCTTGCGATGCGCCGCCGATCGTGCTGTGGGTCACGGATCGAGCGGCCTATGGACGATTGTGCCGCCTGATTACCCTCGGCCGCCGTCGCGCTCCGAAAGGTCAATGCCACCTAACTTGGCGAGACGTGGCGGAACATGCCGAGGGGATGTTGGCGGGCGTGTTGCTCCGCGATCTCCAACGGCAGTCGGACCAGACGCTGCGTGGGTACCGCGAGTGCTTTGGGGATCGAGGTTCGCTGGTGGTCGAGCTGCATTGCGGGCCGGACGATGCTTATCGGCTGGACCAATGGCAGCGGCTCGCGAGAGCGAGCGGTTTTCCGTTGGTCGCTGCGGGCGACGTGTATTATCACACGCCAGCTCGCCAGCCGCTGCAGCACGTACTGACCGCCATTCGGCATGGTGTCCCTGTCGATCGAGCCGGGTCGTTGCTGTTTCCCAACGCGCAGAGGCATCTGAAATCGATCGACCAGCTTCGCACGATGTTCCACGCGGTTCCCGAGACGCTCCGGCGATCGTTGGAAATCGCGGATCGCTGCACGTTTTCGCTGGACGAACTGCGTTACGAATACCCGCAGGAGCTGGCGCCTGCGGGCATGACGCCCATCCAGTACCTGAAGCAACTGGTATGGCAGGGGGCTAAGCGGCGTTATCCGGCCGGCGTGCCGCCCAAGGTGCTCGCGCTGTTGCAGCATGAACTGCAATTGATCGAGCAACTGCGATACGAGGCCTATTTCCTGACCGTCTGGGATCTGGTCGTCTTTGCCCGCTCGCGTGGCATCCTCTGCCAGGGTCGCGGCTCGGCTGCCAACTCGGCCGTCTGTTACTGCCTGGAGATCACCGCGGTGGACCCTGCGCAGATGGACTTATTGTTCGAACGTTTCATCAGCCGGGAACGCAACGAAGCGCCGGACATCGACGTGGATTTCGAGCACCAGCGGCGGGAGGAGGTCCTGCAGTATCTGTACCGGAAATATGGGCGTGAGCGAGCCGGGATGGCGGGGGCGGTGATCACGTACCGCACGCGTTCGGCGATCCGCGAAGTCGGCAAGGCGTTGGGATTGAGTCTGGATCGCATCGACCAACTATCCAAAAACATGGACGGTTACCCGAAGCAAGCCGTCGAACTGCAGCAGCGTTGCCAGGAGATGGGCGTGGACACCGATTCGGAACTGGGCCGGCGGCTGGTACATCTGACCAGCGAGCTGATCGGATTCCCGCGTCATCTGTCGCAGCATTCCGGTGGTATGGTGATGACTCAGGGCCCGCTCTGCGAGCTGGTCCCGATCGAAAACGCCGCCATGGCCGACCGCACGGTCGTCCAGTGGGACAAGGACGATCTGGAGGAACTGGGAATCCTGAAAGTCGACTGCCTGGCGCTGGGCATGCTGACCGCGATCCGTCGATGTTTCCAGTTGGTCCAGGAGGCCAGCGGACGTCATTTGACGCTGGCCAGCATCCCGGCCGACGACCGGTCCGTGTACGACATGATCTGCCGCGCCGACACGATGGGCGTCTTTCAGATCGAAAGCCGAGCTCAGATGGCCATGCTGCCTCGGCTGCAACCACGCTGCTATTACGATCTGGTGATCGAAGTCGCGATCGTCCGGCCGGGTCCGATCCAGGGCCAGATGGTCCATCCCTATCTGCAGCGGCGTTGCGGCCAGGAAGCGGTAACGTATCCCAACGAAGCGATCCGTTGCGTGCTGGAAAAAACGCTGGGCGTGCCCATCTTCCAGGAACAGGTCATGAGGCTGGCGGTCGTCGCTGCGGGCTTCACGCCCGGCGAAGCGGACCAGTTGCGTCGAGCGATGGCGGCGTGGCGCAAGAATGGCCACATCGAGACATTCCGTCAGAAACTGCTGGACGGCATGCGTCAGCGCGGGTTGTCCGACGAGTTCGCTGAGCGCGTCTTTCAGCAGATTCGCGGTTTCGGCGAATATGGATTCCCCGAATCGCATGCGGCCAGTTTCGCTTTGCTGGTCTACGTTTCGGCCTACCTGAAACACCACTATCCGGCCGCGTTCGCCGCCGCGCTGATCAACAGCCAGCCCATGGGATTCTACGCGCCGGCCCAATTGATCCGCGACGCGCGGCAGCACGGGGTCACCGTGCTGTCGGCAGACATCAATCACAGCGATTGGGACTGCACGCTGGACGATCCCCGCACGTTGCGGCTGGGCTTGCGATTGATCCGCGGCCTATCCATGAACGATGCCCGGTCCATCCAGCAGGCTCGGCGCCACGGACCATTCCGTTCGGTCGACGAACTAGCGCGACGCACCGGCCTGACGCGGGGGACCATCAGCCGATTGGCCGCCGCCGACGCCTGCGGGTCGCTGGACTGCCACCGTCGCCAAGCCGTCTGGAACGCGTTGTCCCAGCCCACCCATCATCGTCCTTCGCCGCTGATCGATCCGCAGGATTCGTTGACCGAGCGGCCTGTTGGGCTGGCACCGGCTTCGATCCAGGAGGAAGTGACCGCCGATTATCAGACCACCGGATTGACGCTCCGCCCGCACCCGATGTCCTTCCACCGCGAAACGCTCGATCGCCAAAAGGTCGTGCCGGCGGAACGTCTGCTGCAACTGCCTCACAACCGCCAGGTCAAAGTCGCGGGGATGATCACCATGCGTCAGCGTCCCGCAACGGGCAAGGGTATCACCTTTGTTACGCTGGAGGACGAAACGGGCATCGTCAACCTGGTCGTCTACAAGCACATCTGGGAGCGGTTCCACCAGGTCGCCCGTCACAGCAATGCCTGGCTGGTTCGAGGCCGGCTGGAACGGCGCGAACGGGTTGTTCATGTCCTTGTCCAGCACCTACAGGATCTAGGCCAGCAGTTAACCCATCTCGTCGCCTCGCGCGATTTC
>SKVE01000081.1 GCA_007129635.1 Planctomycetaceae bacterium | reverse complement strand
GACAGTGAGCGCGGGCGCTGTCAGCCCCCGCGGCATGTCCGAGGCTGCTTCGCTGCCGATCCAGGCGGCCAGTTGTTGTCGATCGCTGGGCAGGCTGCTGGGCATCAGGCCGTACAATCCCACAACCGCCAGCACCATCAACCCACCAAACCCGGCGACCGCCCAGCGACCCGTCCGATGGTCGTTCTGCTGGAGTTCCTCCGGCGATTCGATCGGCTCGGGGTGCGGCAGACGCCGGTGCAGCGTCGCGGCCCATTTGCCCATCGCCACGCAGAGGATCGCGCCGGCGAACATCAGCCAGCTACCCCACCAGGAGAACCGGCGTTGTTCGAAGTACGCCGTACGCAACCGTTCGTCCAGCGTTCGGAATTCGGCGATCAACGCTTCGTTATTCGGGTCTTCCCTCAACTGTTGTTTCAGCTCGAAATACTCGGGGGCATTCAACGGATCTTCCGCAACGCGCTGGGTATAATCGACCAGCAGCAGCGCCCCGACCACAGCCACGAAGATACCGCTGACCGCAGCACAACGAAAAGCCAGCAGGTACTGTTCCCATCGTGTCATGACGCCGCCTTTGCCTCCTCGGTTTCCAGATCGACCAGTTCGGAGATATCCTCGATCAAGCCCAGCCGAACCTGTTCGCTGGGGCAGTACCAGTAGCAGCGGCCGCAGGACACACAACGGGATCGATCGGGCTGGTACTCGTCACGGCGACGGTACACCGACAAGCTGATCAGCTTGACGGCGACGACCAGCCCCGTCCACGCGCCCAGCAGGACGGCGAACAGACGGACACGGCTGCGGATGTCGGCCACCATTGCCAACAGTTCCTCCTTCGGTTGCCCGGTGTTGCGAAACGCCTCGCTGGCATCGGTCATGCCTTCGACTTGACCGGTATCCTCCGCGTGAATGCGTTCGGCCAGCCGCACGTTGTGATCCAGGCGAGCCAGCGGGACGGTCATCAACCAACCCAAGCCCGCTGCCCCGATCACCAGCAGCGGGGCCAGCGTCAGCATCACCGCCAGGCGTCGACGCGCGGCAGGGCGAGTTTCTCGAGCCGGTGGCACCGAGGGGCGTTCGATGGCTCCATACGGACAACTGTCCTCACACAACCGGCAATGGATGCACTCGTCGGGCGGGATGCGAGCGTGCCACTTCGAAACTTTGGACAAGACCGCCAGCACCGCGCCGTACGGGCACAGGTATCGGCAATACGGACGACCGATAAAGACGCCCATCACCAGCAACGCGCCGCCGAAGATCAACATATTCACGTCCCCGCTCAACCGAAACATCGGGACGAACGGGTCGTAGCGGCAGATGACAAAGGCGGTACCCGTCGCAGCGTAGATGACGGCCAATCCCAAGTAAATGTATGGAAACAGACCCAACGCGTGGTCCAGCCAACTTGGCACTCGTGTCGTGCGGACGGCCACGATCTCCTGGATGGCCCCCAACGGACATACGGCCGCGCAAAAAACCCGTCCGAAAAACAGCGTGAATACCAGCGGCAGCAAGAACACCAGCACCACGGTCAGCGGGATCGCATAGCTGGTATCGAAGACGGCCAGCACGACGTTCTGGATCGATCCGATCGGACAGATGCAGCCTTGGTACAGGAATCCGAACCAGATCAGCGAACCGATTGTCAGCAGGAACATATTCCGCCGCGAACGACTGACCAGTGCGATATAGGAGGCGGCGATCAGCGCCGCCAGCAGCAGGCTCACATTTAACCATTCCCACAGCGGATGATCCGGTGCGGGCGGCATCGAAAGGGGTACCTGGTATTCCGTGAAGTCGGGGACGGGGATCAGATCGCTGGCACGAGCGACAGGGGCCAGCAGGCCGGCCGTCGCGAAAGGGATACCGATTTTTCTTGCATATTTCATCAGCGGCATGGTTCGTCCGGTAAACAACCTCGATCGGTCACGAGCGCTACGCGTCACGGGCGGTCCCTTCGGATCCTGAGCTGACGGAGGGGGCCGATCGCTGCTGCTGGCGCCACCGCCGTTGGGTCAGTGCACGCTCCAGCAACTCGGCTCCTTCGCGGTAGCTCTGAGCATCGTCGCCCGCTTCACGCATCATCCGTCGCCCACGCGCTCCCAACACGGCCTCGGCACGCCGCTTCAAGATCTCCGCTTGGCTGGCCGGAATGCGATGAAAGGCCTGCGTCGGACAGGCCACCGCGATGGCACATTCGTTGCAATCCAGGCACCGGTCATGTTCGACCTGCAGGTACAGCGAACCGTTCATCAGGGCACAACCGATCACGCACTTGCCGCACCCGATGCACAACGGCACGTCGATCGTGTACTCGTAGAAACGCTGGCCGGACTTTTCTTCGATGAACTGCCGCACGATCGCCCCGGTCGGACACAACTGGTTTTCCGCCGCCGTGTCCAGGGCCAGGTAGTTCATCTCGAAGTAACCCGTGCAGATATCGCAGAATCCACACATGTCAAAGCAATTGACGCACTTGACCGCCGACACGTCCAGGACGCAGTAGGTCGCACAATGTCCGCAACCGATGCACTGGTCGGGGTCCAGTTGCCATACCATCGGTTCGCCTTCGCTGCGGCGTCCCGCCAGGAACCCTCCGGCACCGGCCAAGGCGATTACGCTGGTCGTCCGCAGGGCATCGTTCAGGAATCCACGGCGGTCTTTCTTGGGGGCAGAATCGGCCATCATCCACTCCTCGTCGGTTCGCGTCGAGCCTGGTCCGCCTTGGGCAGACCACAATGTTGCCATTGACCGCAACGATCGCAGGCCAGTCGTCGATCGCAAGCGGCTGTGGGCCCGGGGCGCAGGATCAGTCGGCCGGTCAGCACCGATAGGACTGACAGTGCGGCCCAGCGCCAGCAGGTCTTCAGCCACTGCCGTCGATGTTCCACTCGCGAGTCCGTCATCTTATCCGGCATCTCCCACGGCTCCTGATTCCAAAGGCTCGAAAATCCGCACCTGTCGAGTGTTCGGGTCCAGCACCAACACACGGCCCGTGCTGTCGGCCGCCACGCCGAACGTTCTGGAACTATGCTCGTCCCGAATCTCGGGACCGCCGCCTCGGTTTGTCAACAAGGCGGTTGCCGCGATCACCGATTCGAATTCGCCCTGGGGACTGTAGAGCTTGACCCGCGGCAAGCCCTTTTCCGACGTCACGAAACGCCCGTCGGCCAGCACCGTCAGGTGCGAGGGATTGCAGCAGCCAAAGAAGCCCTCGATCCGCGCCGAAGCCTCGCCCCAATGCCCCAACGGGCTGCCGTCCAGCGTAAAAGCCTCGATCCGCTGAGCCCCGGGGTTCACCACTCGCAGGACTCCATCGGTCGGCACCACGATATCGAAGTGTTCGCTGGGGATCACAAAGCCGTCGATGCCGCGTTGGGCGTCCGGTTCGCCGATCGTCCCCAGCAGACGGCCCGTCGCGTCCCAACGCACAACGACACGATTGCCCGCGTCGGCGGCCAGCACGTTATCCTCGAAGACGGCCAGGGACGTCAATAGGGTGTTTTGGTCCAACCCTTCCGACCATGTGGCGATCGGCTGGCCCGAGGCATCGAACACTTCGACTCGCGACGCCAGCCCTACATAGATCCGCCCCGGAAAATCATGATCGTCGCCCGCTACCGCCAGGCACCGCGGTTCGTCGGGTACGGAGAAGGCCTGGGCCATCGTCCCATCCGCCTGAAATATCTGGACCGCTCGGTCACCAGCGACCAGGAATCGGCCATCGGACGTGGCCGCGATCGCCTGGACCGACTGCATGCCGACCGGGACTTGTGCGGTCTCGGAATGCGAAACCAGATTCGGATCGACCGCCACCAACTCCGAAACGTCAAATTCGAACCGAGGCGACAACCCGCTGCCTCGATCGCCCCACGTGTCGACTCGAAAAACGACCATCGCAGCGATCAACGCCATGCCCAACACAATTGCCCAGATCGCAACAGGCGGCAGATGTGGTGGACGCGGCATCTGCCGATCGTCGTTCGGACCCTGTTTGGTTTGGCTCATCGTTCCCTCGTTCGTTCAGTTGGCGAACCGCCGCAGATCCAGGCAGGTCATTCGTGTCATGTCACGGACGATCAAGAACCCGGATGCGATGGCCATCGGCCCCCACGCTTCGTGCCCGGGTTCGTAGACGCTCGTACGCCACACCGGTCGATACGCTTCCGGCGTGGCTTCGGCCGCGACCAGTTCCCCGTCTTCGCTTAAGATCAGCAACAGATCGTCGGCGATCAAGTAGGGGCCATGGCCGAACCTGTCCTGGCCGCTGTTCCAGATCTCGTTTCCCTGCAGGTCCAAGCAGACGAATTGCCCGCCACGATGTTTTCGGACTCCGAAAATGTGCCCCTGGTAGAACAGGGGCGTGTGCTGTTCCGAATTGAACTCGCGCCGATCGAGCTGGCCGTCCGCCCGAGCGACGATCTGGTCGCCCTGCTTTTCCATCTGCAGCCACATCGCGCCCACGGTTCCGTACCCGCTGCTGAGCAACAATCGGCCGTCGGGCAGCGGCAGCGGCGACGGGCTGGTCGCAAAGTTTTCGGTCCAGGAGGTTTCATCCCAGAGCAGCCGTCCATCTTCGGCCGCCACACCCACCGTGCCGCCGGTGCCGCAGTAGACGTACATCCGCTGGCCTTCGAATTCCATGGGCATGATCGAGCTGTGAGTCATCACCCAGCCACGTGGGTTGGGCGTGCGCCAAATCTCCTCGCCCGTTCGATAGTCTAACGCCACCAGCAGGCTGTCCGGCCCACCCGGCGCCAGGATCACGCGATCCCCGTCCACCAGCGGGCACTGGCCCGTGTACCACTGGCGTTCCTCGCTGCCGTAACGCTGGACCATGCTGAACAACCAACGATTCTGGCCGGTTTCCACATCCCATGCGGCCACATGGGAGCGAGGCCCGATCGTGATCACCGTGTCGTTGTGTACGGCGGGCATGGTGCGAGTGATCCCGTGGTTGGGCGTGATCTGGACCGGATAGCTGTTGCGCCAGATCTCGTGCCCATCGCCCAGAGAAAGGCATCGAATCGTATCGGCCATCGCCTGCCTGTCGTAGTCCAGCAGAAAGACGCGACCGTCAACAATGGCCGGCGATGCATAGCCTTCCTCGACCTCGATCTGCCACAGTACCGGCGGACCGCCAGGCGGCCATTGCCGACCCAACGGCACGCCCGCTTCGCAGATCGCATCGCGGCGAGGTCCGCGAAAAGACGGCCATTGGCAGACGACCGACACAGGGCTGCCCGGGCCGAAGACCGGATCGCCCGCGATCAACTCGCGTGTGTCGGTGTCGACCGACGTTTCCGGTGTGCCATCCTGATCAGGCTGCCGCACCGTGAATTGGTCCGATGGTGCCCAAGAAGTCCAAAACAGCAGGACAACTGCCCCGATCACAGCCAGCGAGGCAGGAATGATGCTGGTCAATTGGCGAGTTCTCATAGAGGTTCTATCGTGGATCTTGTTCGGTCAGGTCGCGATGCACCGGTTCCATGACCTTCGTGTTGCGTTCGATGGCCAGGATGACCGTCCTTTCTTCCAACCCGTCACTGCTGCCCGCGACGACCGGAATCACCTCGCGACGCTCGGTCATCGGTCGTTGGACGTTGAACGTTCCATCAGGACGCACCTTGACGGGCTGGCCCGCCAGCGTCACAAAGGCACCAGGCTGCGTCTTTCCGAAGACGACCAGCTCGGCATCCACCTGGAACGCAAACGGCGCCCGGCGAAACGAAGCCGCATCGGCACCGACGCCGAAACGAGTCACCATCGGAGTGCCCATCGGACGCCGTAGCCGTTCTTCGAACCACTCCTTCAAATCGTCCGACGGCTGATCCCCGTACCCGCCACTCATCGAATAGACCCTTTCGTAGTCCTTGGCGATGTCCTGCCAGTTCTGATCGACGGCCTCGTTGCCGCCCGAACTCGGCGTGGTGACGGCATTGCTGCGCGTCAACGCTACGAATTGCCCAGGGTCCGACTTGTACCCGATGTCCACCCGGTAGCTCTTCGGTGGATCCCGGACGTCGATGTACCAGTTCGCGACGCCGCCATGGATCTCGATCTCACGCGCCACACGCTCCGAAGTGTTCGTGGTCGAACCGGCGTCCACCTCGATCAATCGCAGGACCGGTCGAGCCGAATGCCAGTGGGCACCCAAGGCCGCTCGTACCCGCTCGACACTCTTGCGGCGGATCTCCCAGGAAGCATGTAACCAGTAGGCATCCCGAACCAACAAGACCACGCGGTCCCGCCGCGGCCCCCCATTGACCTTGCTGCCATTGCCATTTTCGTGAGCCCGGTCATGGATCGATGACAGATCCTTCAGCCGGTCCTGTTCGGCATGCACCAACTGAATCTGCTCGGAAATCTGCTGGCTGTTCCGCTTGACGGTCTTCGGTCGTTTCCCATTCTTTGTTGCCCGAGTCGCCGTACGAGCCGATTTGGCCGATTTGGCCGATTTGGCCCGAGCCGCTG
>SKVE01000707.1 GCA_007129635.1 Planctomycetaceae bacterium | reverse complement strand
TTACGGCCTTGATCACAAACGTACGATAAGGCCCACGAAAGAGACCTGCTGTTGCCCGCCTTACCCGCGGATCCAGTCCTCTACGTGCAGACCAGGGATCTGCTCGAAATCCCGCAGATTTGCGGACACTAATGTGGCCTCGTGGACCAGCGCGATGGAGGCGATCTTGAGATCCATCGTCCCGATGCGCACACGCTGGCGACGGAGCCTTTGAAACTCCTCGGCCGCCGCATCGTCAAACGGCAGGATACGCCAATACGCGAAGAATTGAACGAGCCCCACCAGACGAGAATAGAACCTCACTTGGCGACGGACGTCCTGCACCCGATGTAGCGCTGCCAGCCATCCCCGCATCTGTTCTTCCAGAGACACGGCGGTCGTCGAGATCTCACGGTCCGCGGACAACCGCAAGCGATCGCGCAGGCGAACCGCCTGATCGGCTTCCGGGTACTCGAAGACCGATAGATGGTCGGTATCGAGGATGATCATGGAGAATCCAGGCAGGATTGTTGCCGGTCCTGTTCCCGCACGCGTCGGCCTTCTTCGATAATCTCTTTCATCACGGGATCGCCGGCAAACATACCCAATGTCTTCAGCCAGTCGTCACGTCCTGCTTGACGCCCCGCAAGCTCACCGTGGACCCAATCCTCGTACAGTTGTTCCAGGCGTGATACTCGTTCTTCCAGTGTGACTTGCGACATGCGGCACCTTGTTCGTCCAACCATTCAGAAACAATTCTAGGCGGGTGCAGGGAAACGTCAATGCCCGCTACGCCAACGGATAGGAGATTACTTTCCTCCCACAGGACTGAGGCTAGCAGGGAAACGTGGTGAGTCAAGGGGGGGATGTGGGAGTTTTTTGGACCGGGTTGTGGGAGCTTGACGACGTTCCGGCGGCGAATCAGGGGCAAATTCCCAGCTCCGCGCGCATCGTCCACGGGCCGATCGGCGTTGGGAAAAAGGAATCAGAACGTGGCCCAGAAGGTGGCTTCGTCCACGAACGTCAACTCCCGGGGCTCCTGGGAGGCCGAACCACCGTCCCAGTCACTGTCCGGGTCGTGGACGCGAAGGTCCTTGGCCGGCGTCGCCCGGGGCGAGGCGGGCCACCACAAGCCGCAGTGCCGCAGGATCTTCTCGATTACGTCACCCTGCGGTGGCTCCATGAAGGCAACGGTTTTCATCTGGCCGGAACAACGAGCGCAGATCAGCGAATGGGATACCCGGTACTCCAGGTCGCGTGAACTCGGCCAGGAAGTCGAGCGGGTCGAGGATCTGGAAATTCCGCGTGGGCCCGGACGCGAGGCCATCGTCCTGCGGGTCGGGACCGAAAATGTGAGGGACCGAAAATGTGACAGGCACCAAATTTGACAAGAGTGGCCATTCTGGGTAACTTTAGTATAATGCCAAGATCATCGCGATATGCCCCGGGTGGAATGGTTTTTCACGTCCTCAACCGCGGAGTTGGTCGGCGCAATCTGTTCGACAAGGCTGACGACTTCGCGGCATTTGAACGTGTGTTGACAGAAACATTACGCCTCCGGTCGATGCGAGTTTGTGCGTATTGTTGGATACCTAACCACGTCTTTGTGCTGTAGCCCGAAAAGGACGGGGATTCGCCCGCTTTTATGCAGCAACGAACCAAGACGCACGTCAAACGCTGGAAAGAGCATCGTCATGAGACGGGGTATGCTCCGCTGCAATCAGGGACGCTACAAGTCGTTTCCCGTGCAAACGGACGATTATTTCTATCAGGTCGTTCGCTACGTTGAGCGAAACGCCCTGCGAGCAAACCTGGTAGCGCGGACTGAGCACTGGCTTTGGTCGAGTCTATGCCCGAGTCGGCGCGAAAGTGACGGCCAGCTTCTTGCCGTATGGCCCTTGCCTCGACCGGCGAACTGACGACCGCGTGGCCGTCCCAGAAAGACCACCGATGGCAGCTAAACGGGAGCCCAGCATCCCCCAGCCTCTCCAAATCTGGTGCCTGTCACCTTTTCTTCCCGTTGCGAAGCGCCAGGGTTGACTTGCAACCCCCTACGCCCCAGTCTAAAATGCTGGAAGGCTCCCTGTCTGTCCGCACCACCCACCTCAACCGAAGGTTTTCGAAGCAGTTCAGTTACGATGCTGTGAAGCGGAAGTCCCACGCGGGCGGGGAAACCGACTGCGGACGGATGGGGCCCAACCCGTGGTGTCGCAAACAATGACGGATACAAACAGGAGACGTGGGAATGATTGGATCGCGGGTGAGGCGCATGGGGGCGGGATTGCTCGGGACGTTCTTGGTGGCGACGGCGACCGGAGAGGTTCCGGTGCCGGAGGTTGTGCATGTTGGACTCGTGGCCCCTGAGATCGTGCAGGTCACCGTGCATGACGGATATGCGCGCACGGCGACGCAGGAACCGTATGCCGCGCAAGAGGGCGACTGGGTAGACACCTCGGGTTTCCCGCACCGCATTCTGTACCGCAAAGAACTGCCTACCGGTGTGCTGGCGGGAAAGGACCAGTCCGTCCTGCTGCCGTATGACACCTTTGTGCCTGGCATTCTGAAACCCGAGGCGCTGCAGCATCCTGATTCTTACTCGCTTGTGGCGGCGGGTGGCGCGCAGGTGCGCCCGGTGACGGTTCACCGCAAGACGCGTCCGAGAAACATGGTGCGGACCGGTCCGTGGCAATTCCAGTCTGTGCCCGAGCACGCATTGTTTCTGATGTTTGAGGAGCCTTTGCGCGAGGGCGTCGGGGTCACGCTGACGTTTCCGGGCTTGGGCCTGGCGCCGGTGGCATTCACGCCGGCCGCGCGGGCGTTGCGCAGCGAAGCGGTGCATGTGTCGCACCTGGGATTCCATCCGGACGAGACGGCCAAGGTGGCGTTTCTATCATGCTGGGCGGGCGACGGCGGGGGCGTGACGTATCCCGAGGGGATGCCCTTCGAGGTGATCGACACCAGGACGGGGGCGGTGGCATTCGAGGGGACATGGACCCTCGCCAAGGCCGCGGAAGACACCGCCGAGGACGCTTACAACCGAAACTACAACCTGACGGATGTATGGATGGCGGACTTCACGGCGCTCCGCGCAACAGGAACTCACGTCGTGTCGGTGCCGGGCATCGGCTGCTCATACTCCTTCGAGATTGGCGAGGGCGTGTGGGACGAGCCGCTGCGGGTGTCGGCGCGGGGGTTGTTTCACCAGCGCAGCGGGGTTGACCTGGGCCCGCCGCACACGCCGTTCGTCCGGCCCCGGGGTTTCCATCCCGACGACGGCCTCGAGGTATTCGCGTCAACGGCTGCGCTGATCGACACCGGCAACGGCCCGCTGGGGTATGACGTGGACCCGACCAACTTTGGCAAGCTAAACAAGGGCCGCACCGACACGCGGGTGGAAGGCGTGTGGGGTGGCTACCATGACGCGGGCGACTGGGACCGTCGCATCCAGCATCTGGTGTCGACGCGGAACCTGCTGGACCTTGTGGACTTTTTTCCGGAACACGCAAATGCGTTTGACCTGAACATCCCGGAGTCTGGCAACGCCCTGCCCGACCTGCTCGACGAGGCGATCTTCGGGCTTGAGGTCTACCGCCGTCTTCAGACCCCCGACGGCGGGGTGCGAGGCGGTATCGAGTCGGAGGAGCACCCCCGGTACGGGGAGACGAGTTGGCAGGAAAGCCTGACCGTGATGGCCTACGAGCCCGACCCGTGGTCGACGTGGTGGTACGCGGGGACTGCGGCCCGCGCGGCTCGCGTGCTTGAGCGCCATGACGCGGCGGCCGCGGCCGGCTGGCGCGACAGCGCCCTCAAGGCGATGGCGTGGGCCGAGGCGACAGTGGAAGGGCAAAGGGAGCCGCTGTCGATCATGGGGCGCATCTTGCGCCGCACCGGCATCACCGCGTTGGTCGTGGTGTTGCTGGCATGGGGGCTGGCGCGCCCGCCGGGGTTTGTCCGCGGACGCATGCGGCTTGTAACGCGCGTCGCCTGTCTCCTCGCCCTTCCGCTGACCGTATGGGGATGCTTCGCGGCCGTGTCGGCAACAGGTTATCCGGTGGACCTGCGCAAGGCGCACTTGCTGCGCGACGCACGGAACTATGCCGCCGCCGAGTTGTTCCGTCTCACGGGCGACGCGGCCTGGCAGGATACCTTCAGGGGGACCCTTGTCCTTGGCAAGGAGGGCGCGCACGTCTCGGAGTGGGGAAGCCACGACCAGGCCGAGGCGGCCTGGGTGTACTGTCTCATTCCTGAAGACCTCGCCGACCCCGAACTGCGCAAGACGTGCCTCAATGCCATCGTGCGCACCGCCGACGAGCGGCTCGAAGGAATCGAGAGGGCCGGGTTCCGCTGGGCCAAGCACACCTGGCGGCCTTTTGGGATCGGCGTGCCCGCCGCGCCCGACGGCGCCAGCCTGATACACGCCCACCGGCTCACCGGCAACGACAAGTACCTGCGCGGCGTGGTGCTGGCGGTGCAATACGGCGGCGGCGCCAACCCGATGAACCTGTGCATGACCACTGGCCTAGGCCACCGCAGCCCGCTGCATCCCATGCACCTCGACTCGCGCCTGAGCGGCCAGCCCGCGCCCGAGGGGATCACGGTGCTGGGCGGGATGGACGTGAGCCAAGCATGGTTTGACGGCGACTGGGGCCGGAAACTGCTCGCGCCCCACACCCATCCGGAACTCACCTCCTGGCCGCCCGCCGAGACCTACATGGACGTGTTCTGGAACGCCCTGCTCTGCGAGTTCACGATCCACGATTCCCTGGCACCCGTGGTGTATTTCCGGGGGTACCTGGCGGGCATTCACGGGAAAAAGGCCACAGAATCAGCAGACAGCACACCCGCCGGATCCTGACCGGGCCGGGCGCGCAAGCTGCTCGAATGGGACCGAAAATGTGACAGGCACGAAATTTGCGGAGCGGGGGTTTCTTTTCGATGGCGCCACGTACGTCACCGACATCGGACTGCCGGGGTCGACCCACACGATGCTGTTTGACATCGACGCCGGGAATGTCGTTGGATGGAGCGGATTTGACACCGTCCCCAGGACAAGGGCGTTTCTTTTCGACGGAGGCGAGTACACCACGATTGCCGTCCCAGAGGCGAAAAGGCGAAAAGGACAGGCATTTTTTGCTTGCAATTTGGAGCGAGGGGACCTGCCACGTGAATGGGTCTTCGGCGAGGCCCGCCGCGAGATGGAACTACTCTTGGAAGAAGGAACTCGTGGCTGACTGGCGCGATTTCCGGGTTCTATTTCATTCTCAATAAACTCAATCTGTTGGCCTCCCTGAATCTGCTGGAGAGAATCTGTCTGCATGAAGCGGTCGGCGAACGAAGCAGAGGTCGACGCTGGACTTTGAAGTTGCGCATCGTCTCCGCCGAGCTTGCTCGGAAGGGGAGCGAAGTCTGACGGAATGCGCAACTTCAAAGACGCTGGACAGACGCAATGCTCAGCCAACTTAGTCCAACCTTTTAACCTGACCAGCACCGATCGTGTCTCCAACCTGGTTCGCCGAACAGAGCGCCGCCGCCACCAATCGGCTGGCTGGCGAAAGACCGGCAAGAAGTCGAAGCATCACTCGGCTTAAACACCGAACACAAGGCCTGACCCAGGGCGACAGCGGCGAATCGCCCGCAGGACGGCGAAGCGGGAACACGCTTCGTTTCTCACCGGAACGGGGGCCCCCTCGCGGAAGACGCGGCCACACGCTTGTCAGGAGACATCTGTTGCTGCTGGAACCGTTGCCAGGCCAGGGAGCCCTCAATCCGCCGGCGCAGCTCGTCCAGCGGTTGCTTGATTGTGGCTAAGTACTGTTCGAGCGAGACTCCCTGCCCCTTCAAGCTCTGCCGGATGTTGTTCAACTCGGCATCAACCTCGTGCTCCTCGACATCGGGACCGTGCTCACGCACGTACTGTTCCACCAGTCGGGCCTCGATCAGGTTGTCGAGCACCTGTTGCTGGAGCTGCTGTATGCCCAGAGGCGGAAGCTCCGGCTGAGCCTCCTGCTGTTGTTGGCGAGCCCGAATGGCTGTCTGAACGAGCTGCTCGTACTCGCTTCGCGCGATCGGGTCCCCGTTGACCGTGGCGACGAGATCGCGCTGCGGCGCCGGCTGAACCTGGGCCGGTTGAGCGGCCTGCGGTTGCCGAAAAGCCGGATCCTGGGCTGGCTCATCAACGGGTTCATTCAATTGCCCGACCGCCTGGAGCGTGACCACGAGGGCAACTGCCATGGAACCAAATACGACATTCACTCCGTTGCGCATGGAACATGCCTCCTTGAAAAAGCAGAATTGCGAAACATACATACTTCGTCCTCATTTAATGAAAGTGAGCGATAAATGTTCGATCAGAACCTCTCGCATCGACATGAATCTGGCATGCGACTTCTGGGGTTGTGGTTGAGAGGGTGCAAGCCGCGTGCCAGTGATTCCGTTCGGCGCAAGAATCGCTGTCACGATACTGACATTCTTTTCAGCAGAGGCCGTTTCTGTTAACGTAGG
>SKVE01000461.1 GCA_007129635.1 Planctomycetaceae bacterium | reverse complement strand
GTCCCAGTGCGGCCTTGCCATTCGAGGCTCTTCGATCCAAGCTCGGGCATCCAGCGTTGTGAACAGCGCACGGCCGCGCCCCAAGGAACACTGAAACGCCGCTGGCCAGCCCTCGACGGTGTGCGTCACGTGCATGTCGTCGACCAGCACTCGCACGAAATTCACCGGCTGTTCGTAAGCCACCGTCGATGTCGCGGAAGCATCGCTCTGCTCGTCCCGAATCGTCACTTCATGCAGTTCGACTCGATCCACCAATTGGCACGCGAACGTCTGGCCCAACAGCTTTTCCACGTTGGCCAGCTCCACTCGATCCAACATGACCCACAGTTCGCCGCCGTTGTGCAACCATTTGCGAAGCGGCCCGAGGATCGCTACGTCGCTGGCGAAACGGTCATTCCACAAGACAATCTGATCCAACCCGTCCAACAACTCGGGCAACGGCGGCAGATCGCGCACTTGGATCGGTACCATTCGACGCTGGAAACCACGCGAGGTTCGATAGGCGATGGCCGCTTCGTACGCGTAGTTCACCTCGCCCCAGCGGAGCGGCTCCGTTTCGTCGGAAAAGAAGCCGCTCAGCGGCCGATCATGATTCACTCGTAGCAGGCCCGTGTGCTGCACTCCTTCCTGCTCGCGGCGCAACACCACTTCCCTGCCGCTTCGATCGTCAATCAACAGACCAAAACACGTAATTGATTCTCGGTCGGGCGAGATCTTCGGCAATTGGACGGGAATCCAGGTCCGTCGCTTCGTGCGAGGCGGTAGACCCACCCGACGAGCAAACTGGATGTCGGGGTCCGGCGAGAAAGCACAAGCGGCCAAAACGTCCACCGACTGGTCTTCGGCATTGACGATTTCCACACCGACCACACCCCAAGCACCGGATACGTATTGATACAAGCCTGCTGGAACGCCCAGTTGTTGGAACCGTATCGGCGCCGCTGGTTCGGCGCCTTGAAGGGCGTGCGTGCCCATGGCGATTCCTATCAACAGACTGTGGACGACAAGTTTGAAGGGCGGTTGGTGCCCCATCAGATTACCTCCCCTCAGCGAAATGCCGCTGAACGTCTTCCTGGTGGCATCGGCCTTGGCATCGGTCGAATCCCGCTGCGTAAAAAAAGAGAGCCAGTGATGCTGCCAAGAGCCTGCACTATAGCGATGCTTGGGGGCGGACAACAACCCCCGGCACGAAAGTCAAGAAAGTTTTTCTCAGGGCGTCAGTCAATCCCCCTTTTCTGACAGAACCTAGAACAAGGTGCTGAAGAAGACGGCGTTCATCAGCAGGCCGTTGGGACCGTACCAGAACGAGCGGAAGTTAGGATTGTCCAGGAAAACCACGATGCGGCCCTGGCCGTGACGTTGGGCGACGACCGCCGCGCTGTCGGATGCCCGCTCAAGCTGCTCGGCGGCCATGTAGCCGCTCAGCAGCGGTTGCTCCAGGTACCGAGCCACGTTGGTTCCCGGGGCGGTGGAGGGCTCGTAGAACGAAGTGTGGCGACGGAACAGGGGCAGCGTGGCAGGTGCTCCGTAAGCGATGGGGTGAGTCACGTCTAAACGAGCGGCCAGGATCGCACCACCGATCCGCTGCGCCGCGCGGGCGTCTCGCAATTGCTCGTAAGGCAGATCCTGCAACAACGGTACCTCGTCAAAGGGCCTGGATTCCAACGCGGCCAGTTCGTGCTGGACCAGCCAGTCCACCGAGTTGCCCGATGCGATCAACCGACCTCCGGAACGCACCCAGTTGTCGATGGTCTCGGCATGCAAGCTGCTGTACGATCCCCCGGCCAAAATCAGCGTATTGTATGGACTCAAGTCGGATCGACGTACTTGGGCGGCGTCCAGCAAGGTCACGGGCATCCCAAAACGCTGGTCGAGCAGATGCCAGATCGAACCGGCTTCGGTCGCGGTGGTACCGTCGCCGGTGATCAGAGCCAGACGCGGCGGATCGAGGACTCGCAACGACACATGGCTGCCCAGATCCGGACCTTCGCTAGTCAAGCCTGTGTCCAATGCCCAGACAATCACATGGTCCTCCTGAACGATCTGCTGGATCAAAGCATGCAGATCGTTGGGCGGCAACGGCTGCTGGGCGGTGGCGATCATGATCGAACCACGTGGGAACGTACGGGTTCGACCGTCCACCTCGACAGTCATCGGCCGCGTTGTCGCGCGGGTACGGATCTGGGCCGCTTGCAGCTTGTGCAACGCACGCGGTGCGAAGTACCGTCCCCAGGCCATGACGTACGCATGTTTCGCTTGCCCTCCCACCAGCCGACCACCATCCAGCTCGATCGGATCCAGCAGCGAACCCAGGTGCGGGGCGGGGTCGTCCAGCAGTTCAGCATGACGCAGCCCGTACGCCAAAGGCAGCGTCCAGGTCGATACGTCGTAGAACGTCGAGTCCTGGTATTCGAGCGTTCGCTCCATCAGCGTTTTGATCAAGCGGAATTGAGGCTGGTCCAACGGCACCACGTAGGCGTTGCCCTCGCGGAATGTCTGGCCGTCGATTTCCAATTCGCCTTTCAGTTCGTGGACGTCGATACGATGCTTCTGCAGCACTTCGACCAGCAACTGGGCGCGCGTACGGTCCGGATGGAGCCCGATCACATGAGCTTTGACCGGATACTGGGCTGCCAAGACGGGCCTTTCGGCATAGAAATCTCGCTGGTATTTTAGCAGCGACGGACGCATCTGCACTGCGGCTTTCAGCAACGACAACGACGTGGCCAGTTGATTGCGGACCGTGTGTACGTAGGTCAGTTCGCCGTTGGCCGTCTGCCGTCGCAGCCCGCGCGACGAGGCCTGTTCGAACAGGATACCGACCGCGCCATTCACGTCGGGGTAGGACGAGCCTTTGCCGGGAAAGAAATCATCGAACGATTCCCCCGTGTAGTACAAGGTGCCCAGCCGGTCCAGAGCACGGGCGTGGAATTGGGCGATATCGGCCGTCAATTGCTGATTCCGAGCCGGGATGTTCGGATTCACCTGACTCGGCACACCCGGTTGAAAGAAGTAATGAGCGTCGGAGCCCATCTCGTGGAAATCGCCCACGATCTGAGGCCGCCAGTGATTCAAAATCTCCAGACGGCCTTGGCCTTCGGGATGCAGCACGGTAAACCAGTCCCGGTTGGCATCAAACCAGTAATGATTGAAGCGGCCTCCCGGCCAGGGTTGCCGATGCTCACGATTCTGTGGATCGGCGACAGGCAAAGCGCCTCGGTTTTGGTTCACCCAAGTCACGAAACGTTGCTGGCCGTCCGGATTGAGCATCGGGTCCAGCAGCAGCACCACATGGTCCAGCACCTGGTCGACCGCCGGGCCTTCGCCTGCGGCCAGATGGTACAGCAGCAACACGGCCGCCTCGGGGCCGCTGGATTCGTCGCCATGGACCCCGTAGCCTTGGTAGACAATGGCAGCTTGATCGACCAATCGGTCGACGTTTACCCGATCGGGCGATTCGCTCAGCCGCAGATTCTGTTGTCGAATCCGTTCCAGCCGTCGGTGGTTGGCCGGCGAGGTGACGATGGCATAGATCAGCGGCTGGCCCTGGTAGCTGCGAGCGTATTGGACCAACTGGACTCGATCACTGACCTGGTCGATGGCTCGGAAATAGGCCGCGATCTGGTGCGGCAGCGTGTGCCGATCACCCACGCGATGCCCCAGAATCGACTCGGGTTTGGGGATCTCGTCCCGATACCGCTGGACACCGTCCAGCGGGAATTCCAGCCCGATCGGCAACTCTTGAGCCCGCAGTCCCGTGACCGCCAAGCTCAGTACAAAAACCAACAACGCCAACTTCGTCATGACAGAATCTCCAAGATGGCCGATCGCCCAGGTGAATACTAATTTTAATCGCCCCGCCCCACGATGCAACAAAATCTTAGGGGTCAGGTCTTGAGGAAGCCCGGCGGCCCCGGACTTCCTGAACGACGTGCGGTTCACCTATCGGTTCTGAGATCACGAAGGCGGGAAGGGCACAGAGCCTGCCCGGGGCTGGCGGCAAGCGTCCCGACATCCCCATTGCCTGGCATCCAACAATCCTGCCGATTACTCCCGGACACCGAAGGCCGCTTTGAAGGCATCGGCGATTTCCGGGTGCACGTCGGGGTTGATGCCCTCTGCATCGAAGGGCCAGCCGAGTACCTGCAGATCGTGCTTCAGTTGGACCGTCTCCTGCTGGGGCGTCACCCGCGGCGGGACCGAGCGGGTTAGCGGGGTCAGCCAGGCGTTCAGCGTATGGCCGCCGTCGACCATCAGATCCAGCCCGGTCACGTAGTCCGAGGCCGCCGAGGCCAGGAAGATCACCGCCCCATGCAAATCCTCCGGCCGCTGGACATGTCCCAGCGGGGTCAGTTGCCGTATCCGCTGGCGCACCACCAGGGGTGTCGAGGCGTGCATCGGCGTGAGCACATAGCTGGGGCTGATGCAGTTCACATTGATGTTGTACCGGCCCCATTCCGCAGCCAGCGTCTTTGTCATGTGGACCACGCCCGCTTTCGAAGCATCGTAGGACGCGTTGCAATTGGCGATCGTAGCCGACATCGAAGCGATATTGATGATCTTGCCCTCGGTCGGCGTCTGGCGGATCATCTGCTGGGCCGCTGCCTGGGCACAAAGGAACGTGCCGGTCAGGTTCACGGCCACGACCTTGTCCCAAGCCGCCTGATCGATTTCCTCATCGGCACCCAGAATTGCGATTCCCGCGTTATTGACGGCGATATCCAGCCGTCCGAACTGGGCGACCACCTGTTCCACCATAGCCTGAACCTGGGACTTGTCCGTCACGTCGCAGGCCACGAACAGCGACGAGCCCCCTTGGGAGCGGATTTCTTCGGCCGTTTTGGTTCCGGCTGCCGCATCCCGGTCCACGACGGCCACGTCCGCCCCGGCGCGAGCCAAAGCCAACGCGCAGCCGCGGCCGATGCCCACCGCTGCTCCGGTAACCAGCGCCTTGCGTCCCTTCAAATCGAACAACGAAAGATCCGACATAACTATCCGCCCTCCTTTAGAGCGCCGCGTTCGGGTTGGAAAAACGCAGCCCGTCCATATCGTGGAACGTCCCGTACTCGGTCACCAACGCTCCCTCCGGCCCGCCTACCATGAAGTGCCAAGCCTTCAGCCGGTTCAGATGCCCGATCTCGTCGATCCCCAACGGCTGGCAGTGGCGCGAATGGACTAACTCGCGCTGGCTGGGCGGAATCTTATCCAGGAATTCGGGTGTCGGGTCGCCTTCTCCAAACGTGTAGATCATCCCGCGCCGCGGCTGCCAGGATTCCATCTTGGGGGGCCCCTTGTCCGTCGCCACATGCTGATGCTCGGCGATCATCTGGCCGGGCAGCAGGTAAATCTCATGGCCGAAATACCCGAAATCCTGCCGGTTCAGCCAGAAGATCCCAGCCATCCCCACGCGGGCGAAGTCGCCCAATTCGAAATCCAGGATCCACATGTCCCGCCGGATCGTCTCGGTCACCGGATACCCGAAGCGTTCGAACATGTCGAAGTAGGCCTTCCGCGCCCGATCGACCAGGAAGTTCCCGTCGGCATCGTAGAAATCGGCACTCTGGTAAGTCGGAACGCCTTTCGGGACCGTATGGGCAGCCCATACGGTAGAAGCCTTGCAAGTCGCCAACCCTGTCCCTGCCGCCGCGGCCAGCAGAGATCGCCGGGAAAAAGAGGGGAGGTGGTGCATCCGAGTTTACTCCTGCAAAGGTGGAAGGGAGATTGTTTCTGTACGAGGTATAAACCGACAGACGCGCGAAATCAAGGGCAGCCCCCCATCCCGCCATCGAGCTGGTTGCGGTGTTTACCAAGGACGCGGCTGTCGCCCTGTTTGTCCTGATCAACGGGATTCGACGGCGATTTCGGCCCAGTAGCCGGCTTCCCAACTCCAGCCGTCCGGTTGGTTCACCAGTTCCAGCTTGACCTGTTTGCCGGCCAATCCGGACAGGTCGACTTCGACCGTGGCCCAACCGCCTCCGGTCGTCTGCTGGTTGATCGGCTTCTCCAACAGCAGTTGCCCTTCGGCCTTGACCATCAGCACCCAGTCGCCTCGGTCATCGTTGGCGACGACGGTGCGGAGCGTCGACTTCTTTCCGGAAGGCAGGTGGATGGTGCGGCTCAGAACGGCGCCGACCTCGCGGTTCAAGGGATGAGTCATGAAGACGTTTTTCCGGCCGCGGTACTCGGCTCGCCGCCCGGGCTGCATGTCGGATCCGCAATGCTGCAGCGTCCAGCCTGGAAAGACAAGGTCCAGGCCGGGCTGCAAGGCCGCGGCCGGACGGATGATCTGCGCCATCTCTTCTTCGGTGAAGCGGCTGCCCGCGATCGGACCCGGATCCCAGCTCTGCTGCAACGCACTGGGCTGAGCCTCCTGCACCGGGATGACCAGGATCTCATTGCCCTCGGCATCCCGTTCGATCCGCCCGCCCGAGCGTTCGACGGCGGTACGCACCAGTTGTCCGCAGACTTCGATCAACCGGGGAAACGTGTATTCTGTGTG
>SKVE01000039.1 GCA_007129635.1 Planctomycetaceae bacterium | reverse complement strand
CGGGCGGGTTTGTTACGGCGACCTGCCTTTCCGTAGCACGACTTGGTATACTATCGGCAGTGGGCGGGCGGAACAGGACGCCTCCTGCCTCCGATTGCTGCCTAACGAGAAATTCGCAGCGGGGCATGGTGGAACAACACGCGGGAGCCGACTCATGCAATTGACCGTGAAACAACTGAAAGCCGCCGAGCAAGGCGAAGCGGTGAGAATCGAAGCAGGCGGAAAGAAGTACGTTCTGCTCAGCCAAAGCGTCTACGAAGACACGTTGGACTTACAGTCCCTGGACAACCAAGGAGATCGACTCGCTCGCTAATGAAGCCTTGAAATTCGGCGTCTGCGGCATGCCGTAGTCGCGGAAGTCACCGGCAATCTGGAAGGGAACGGTGACCCGGCCTGCCTTTTCGGGACGTAAAAGCGGGATTGACCCAATCGGTCAACTGTCAAGTCACCAAAGAAAGGGATTTCAAAATGATTTTGGAATCAGCTATTGTCCAAACTGATAACCGTCGCTGTCCTTTTCGCTTTTCTGATTCGGCACGCGGTTCACAGCCAACCGCGGCCCATTCGCCGGATGGCGTCGGTCACCGAAGATTTGTGCTGCGGACCACGCCGCTGCCAGTCCCCTGAAGCATTTTCGGCCGACCGGCCAAATCCACTCAGTTTCGGCTCACCACCTGGCCACTGGTACGCTTGCCGATCCGTCGCCCGCCGCCAACAAGCCAACCGCTCCTGACACGCCCGGCCCGGTCCGCCAGCGGGAAATCCAAGATCTGCACCGCTGCCGAAACAACACGTGCTGTGCGTCGGGCATGGGGCAGAACACGAAATGAATGCCAAGCGGTATTGCTTGGCGCTGGTCGGCCTTGGGCTCGCGTCAACGGAAGCGAGCGTTTACCCGAGTGCAGGTTCGCCATCGCCGCGCCGGCGCCACGAACCTCTTGCCGCGGCCTCAGCGAGCGCCCCTGACGCGTTTCGCCCCCGATTTGGCACCTTGCGCATGACGCTGGCAATCCCTTGTTGTCGAATGCAATAGGGCGTGCCCACCCCGCCGTCGTTTCCTCAACCGCGCGGCCAGTTCCTCAGATGGAACAGCAGTAATCCACTAAAGGTTGTACATGCTCGACAGGAGAACCTGTACCACAGCATTAGGGGGGGGCTCACCTGGAGTTCCCCTGGGTTTGCTGAAAAGATACATTGAAGCTGCACGGTAGATCTGCCAGACAGGGACATCTCGGTCGAAACATCAGTTGTCTCGTAGGTATCGTTCTCCGGCCCAAAGGAATTGCTACAAAATGAGCATGACGTAGAAAAGACTGCTGAACCGTGAGAGGTCACGGAAGTCTACGTTGGGTGAAGACCATCGCGTCGACTTCGAACGCGACTTTGACAGAGCCGTATTTTCGACACCAGTGAAGCGACTTCAGGACAAAACGCAGGTGTTTCCACTTGATCCGTGTGACGCGGTTCGGACGCGTTTGACCCACTCGCTGGAAGTCTCGTCTGTCGCACGCGGACTGGGGACTGCAGTCGGCAAGTGGCTTTCGAAGAAAGGTGAAATTGCGCAACCACTTGATCGAGCAATTGAAGCAATCACCGCAACCGGTGGCCTGATTCACGATCTTGGCAACCCGCCATTTGGACACGCCGGCGAGGACGCCATTGCGCATTGGTTTACAGATCATTTTGAAAACAGTCAACTTGTTGCGCTTTTGGCGGGTGAATCGCACGACCGGCTGCTGGAACCGCACGAAGCCCTGTTCGTGCAGGCGGGCCGGTGAGCGTGCTTCCTTCAGGGGCAAGCGAATTTGGGGCAAGCGAATTTGTTGCGCGGGAGGCCGATTTGTCCGAAAACGACCGCTGTTGTGCGCGGGTCTCTGACCCCGCACAGGTCGCGACCGCAGGTCTCCGACGGCCTTGGGCTTGACCACCGGCTGTGATTGGCAAGGGAGGGAAGAGGGAGACCTTCGGTCGGAGGTTCCGGCGGGGTCGGAGACCCGCGCCGAGCGTCGGAGGTTCCGGCGGGGTCGGAGACCCGCGCCGAGCGAGGGAGCCGCGCCGAGCGAGGGAGCCGCGCCGAGCGTGGGAGACCTTCGCATCGATTCCTCTGCCCTACATTCCTTTGCCCTACATTCCTTTGCCCTACGTTCCTTTGCCCTACGTTCCTTTGCCCTACGTTCCTTTGCCCGCAATTTCACCAGGTAGGTTGGCCGGCAGGGGAGAATCGGGGCAAGCGAATTGCGGGCAAGGGAATGCTTACCTCATGGTTGCATAAAAAGTAGGGCGGATTGGCAATCTGTCCTATCCTTCGATGCAACGATGGGGTGGCCGCTCCAGGCCAACACCCATTGGCCAATTCCTCGACCCAGGGTGGTAGAACATGCTGCCCTGGGTTCTTTTCTTGGTAGAGCTCTCAGGCACAAACTGCGGCCTTTTGTCTGGCACAATCTCCATCGCTATCCAAGCCGATCAAGCACGGCTTGCTGCATCACACGGCGACGCTGTTTAAGAGATCCCGCAGTCCGGCACGCCCGAATCCAAGGTCGGGGAACTCTAAGAAAAAGTACGGTTTAGGCCTTGAAAACTAAACGGAATCTACCACAATTGTGCGGGAAACGTGATGCCAAACAGTGCCTGCTAAACGCAACTTCATGTCGGGAAGTCCAGTGTTACTAAAAGACCGATTTGTCGATCTCCATGTGTGGAAAGACTGCTGTGGAATCGCTCGAGCGATCATGCTTGTCGTTGTGGTCACGGGGGCTTCGGTCAACGCCGACGACGCCGAGGCGTGGCGGACGCGCTTTTCGCAGGAGATCCAGCCGATGCTGGCGCAGAAGTGCTTGGACTGCCACAGCGAAGATGATGCGTCGGGTGAATTCGATCTGACGATGTACATGCGGCCGGATCAGTTGCTCGAAACGATCGACGTTTGGGAACGGATCGCTCGCCGGGTTCGTAACGGCGAAATGCCTCCGGCCGATAGCGAAGCGCTGACGGACGACGAGCGGGCGGCCATGCTCGGGTGGGTCGACAACGCGCCGCGTGACGAGAGTTGTCGACAATTGGCCAGCGACGAGTCACAGCGGTGGTACCGCGGGCACGTGATGAGTCGCCGGTTGACTCGTTTCGAATACAATCACGCGGTCCGAGATCTGATCGGAGTGGACTTCGGCTTGGCGAACATGCTGCCCAGTGACGGGGCGGGGGGGGAAGGATTCGATACCACGGGCGATTCGCTGTTCTTGTCGGCGATCCACTTCGAGCGTTACCTGGCAGCGGCTGATCGGGTTGCCGGAGCTGTCCTTTCGGAGGATGGAAACACACAGACGCCCGATCTGTTGATGGCTCGCCAGCGACTGCTGGCGCCGGGTCAGGATTGCGAGTCGGAGGAAGCTGCGGCGGAGGCGATCTTCGTCGCGCTGGCATCGCGAGCATTTCGACGGGAAGTCGTCGCGGACGAGCGAGAACGATGGATGCAATGGTACCGCGATGCGCGGGGGCGCGACGAGGACCATCTGGCAGCCCTTCGCAGCTTGGTGACGGCCGTTTTAGTTTCGCCGCACTTCCTGTTCTTGGTGGAAGTCGAGCCGGACGAAGAGGGTGTGCGAGCGTTGACCGGTCATGAACTGGCCACGCGGATGGCGCTGTTGATCTGGTCTTCGCTTCCTGACCAGACGCTACGGGAGCGAGCGGAGGACGGTTCATTGCTGGACCCGAGCGTCGCCAGGCGTGAGGTGCGTCGGATGTTGGCCGATCCCAGATCGCGGGCGTTGGGCGAGCGTTTCGCGATCCAGTGGCTGGATCTGGGGTCGCTGGGCACCGGGCGTCGACCGGACGCAGAGAGGTTCCCCGAATTCGATCCCGAGCTGGCCGAAGCGATGCGAGGCGAGGTGATCGAGTTCGTCGTGTCCATGTTCCGGGCTGATGCGAGTCTGCTGAACCTGTTGGACTCGAACGAGACCTACGTCAACGCTCGGCTGGCCGAGCATTACGGGCTGTCGGGCGAATTCGATGACACCTTTCGCCAGGTGTCTCTGGACGGTTTGCCTCGCGGCGGGCTGACGACCATGGCCGCCGTGTTGACCAATACTTCGTTCCCGCATCGAACCAGCCCTGTGCTGCGGGGCGGATGGTTGCTGGAGCGGATTCTGGGCGAACGCGTACCTCCGCCACCGGCGGATGTTCCCGCGTTGGAAGAAGAGGGCCAGGCGCTGGTGTCCCGGTCGTTGCGCGAGCGACTGGAGCAGCACCGTCTGCGAGCCGATTGTGCGACATGTCACGACCGGATCGATCCACTGGGATTTGGGCTGGAGAACTTTGACGCCATCGGACGTTGGCGAAAGGACGATGGCGGTGTGCCGATCGATGCGTCCGGCCGGCTGCCATCGGGCGAAGTCTTCGATGGTCCGGAAGAACTCAAGCAGATCCTGCTGGCGCGGCGCGACCAGTTCGTCAAGCATTTGACCCGCCAGATGCTGGGCTATGCGCTCGGACGACCCTTAAATCGTTTCGATCAGTGTGTCATCGACGATACGCTCAAGGCGCTACAGCGCCAGGACTATCGCGCCAGCTTGTTGATCGAGGAGATCGTCGTCAGTTATCCGTTTCAACATCGATTCATCAAAAAGTGAGCGACAGGAGGAAAAAGAGATGGCCCATCATCGACCGCAGGCTTCGATTTCACGACGGACTTTTCTTCACGGGGCGGGCGTCACGCTGGGGCTGCCCTGGTTGGATGCGATGGCCAGTGGGCTGCGAGCTTCGACCGGTCCTCAACCCCAGCCGCCTCGTCGGCTGGCTTGCCTGTTCTTTCCCAACGGCGTCTGGCAGAAGGATTGGATCCCGCAGCAGACGGGTCGTGAATTCGACATCCCCTTTGCGCTCGAGCCCTTGGCGGATCTCCGCAACGATCTGCTGATTCTCTCCGGCCTGGACAAGGCTCACAGCCGTCAGGGTGACGGGCACTATGCCAAAACGGCCAACTTTTTGACCGGGATGCCTGTCGAAAAGACCACGGGCAAGAACATCAACAGCGGCGGCATCTCGTTGGATCAATTGGTGGCTCAGCACGTGGGCAGCCAGACGCCGCTGCCGTCGTTGGAACTAGGCACCGAGCCGGTCATCTCGGGCGTGGACAGCAATGTGGGCTACACGCGTCTGTATGGTTCGCACATCTCGTGGCAGAGTCCCACGCGGCCGGTGGCGAAAGAGATCAATCCTCGCATGGTGTACGAGCGATTGTTTGGGGCTGAGGACGGCTCAGTGGCGGTCGGTGGCCAGCACCAGCATCTGCTGGATTTCGTCCTGGAAGACGCTCACCGGCTACGCAAACGGCTGGGACGCGACGATCAGTTCAAGTTCGATGAATACTTGGATTCGGTCCGAGCTGTCGAACGGCGCATCGAGTTCCATCAGAATCGCGGGCCGGACCAGTGGGATCCGCAGTCCAGCGGTCTGCCCGCACCGCCGGCGCCCGGTCTGCCCGACGATTTCCGAGAGCATGTCCGGCTGATGCTGGAATTGATCGTGTTGGCGTTCCGCACCGATGCGACGCGCGTCAGCACCATGATGTTCGCCAACGATGTGTCGGGCCGCAATTTCGCGTTTGTCGATGGAGTTTCCGGCAGCCACCACGAGCTGTCCCATCACGAAAACAATCCCGACCGGATCGCCCAATACACGCGGATCGTCCGCTGGCATGCCCAGCAGTTTGCCGAGATGCTACGGCTGATGAAGTCGATCCCCGAGGGCGACGGCTCCCTGCTGGATCATTCGATGATCCTGTTCGGCTGCGGCATGTCGGACGGGAACCGGCACGACCCGAACAACTTGCCGATCATTGTCGCGGGACAAGCTGGGGGCACGATCACCACCGGGCGGCACATCGCCAGTCCCAAGAACACGCCGCTGTGCAATCTGTACCTGTCGATGGCCCATCGCATGGGCGTGGATATCGATCAGTTTGGCGACAGTACCGGGGAGTTAACCGAAGTCGACGCCGGTTGATCAGGGCACACGGTGGACCAGCGTGAATTCCACCCGTACCGCTCGTCCCAGTCGCTGGCGGATCGCCAGCGAGACGGCTTCACAATCTTCCGGTTCGATCCGTTGCGAGCTGATCAACCGGCAGCGGATCACCGGCATCTCCCACCCGGCCTGGACGGATACCTCGTTCAGTTCCAAACCGCCGACCTGCCAACCCTCCAGGGCTCGAATGGTTTGCTGAGCCTGGACCATGTGCTGGAAGCTGACGGCCAGCGGCACGCTGACCACGGCGACGATGACCAGCGACAGCACCAGGCCTTGACGAGCCCGGCGCAGCGGCGCGAATCCCAGCAGCGAAAAGGTGATCGCTGCTGCGAACAGGATGCCCGCCAGGTTCGTCAAGAACAGCAGTCCGGCGCCGAAGAAGGTGGGCCAATCCATCCAGCCCAATCCGATACCTGCCACGACCAGCGGCGGGACCAGCGCCACGGCGATGGCGACGCCCGCCAGGCTGCGAGCGACCTCCTGGCG
>SKVE01000113.1 GCA_007129635.1 Planctomycetaceae bacterium | reverse complement strand
TTCCGATCCCGAACCGTCGAGCCGCCAGGGCATGCCCCAGTTCATGCAGTACCACACAGCCAAAAATCGCTAGGATAAAAAGCACCGCGCCCACCGCAGCCTGGGCACCGGCCGTCGATCCGACAGACCCAGCCACAATAGCGGGAAGCAGCAAGAAGGACCAGTGAATGCGAACACTGATACCTGCTAATTTTCCAATCTCCCAACCTCCGAACATCGCTCCACCTCCTGAACTACATTCCAGAACGGCAGTTTCTCTTTGACGTGATAGGAGGAAGCAATGTTCATGCCAAGTCAGGAAAAACGGAGTAATTCCGAGCGATCGGAGCCAAAAGCCTGTAAAATCGAGGCAATCAGCCTCGGTGAGGGCAAATTGCCCCAGGACCACAAACACGCTGGAAAACCTGCAGCGGTGATTACGCGTCAACCCCTATCGAGATGTGTTTGGTTTCCAGGTAGGCGTCGATCCCTTCGGCCCCCAGTTCGCGACCCCATCCGCTGTGCTTCAGGCCGCCGAAGGGGCATTGGCTGGTCGCCGGCACCGTGTGGTTGATTCCGATCGTCCCGGCTTCGATATTCTCCGCCAATCGCCACATCCGAGAAAGGTCGCGGGTGAAGGCGTACGCGGCCAGTCCGTAATTCGTGTCGTTGGCGTGATGGATGGCCTGATCTTCATTCTCGAACGGCGCCACGGGCAGGATCGGTGCAAAGGTTTCTTCGCGCATGCACAAGGCATTCGGGTGCACTTCGGCCAGCACGGTGGGTTCCAGGAAATTTCCCTTCGGGCAAGCTTCCCAGCGTTTACCGCCGCATAGCACCCGGGCACCGAGTGAACGGGCTTGTTCGATGTGGCTCAGCGCGTTTTCCAGTGCTCGCCTATCGATCAGCGGCCCGATCTCGACGTCCGGCTCGAAGCCATCTCCGACTTTCAGCTCACGCGTGCGTTCGACCAGTCGTTGGACGAATCGATCGTACACGGCGGCCTGGACGTAGACGCGGTTCGCTGCGATGCAGGATTGTCCCGTGTTGCGAAACTTGGCGATCAGCGTGCCTTCGACAGCTTGGTCGATGTGGGCGTCATCGAACACCAGCACCGGGGCGTGGCCCCCCAGTTCCAAGGACAGCTTGGTGACCGCTTCGGCGGCACCGGCGATCAACTGGCGCCCCACTTCGGTCGAGCCGGTAAAGCTGATTTTGCGGCAGATCGGATTCTCCTGGAATTCGGCGGCGATCTCGGCCGCCGCACCGATCACCACCTGGAAGACACCTGCAGGCAACTGCGCTTCGGCAACCGCTTCGGCCAGCAGCAGGCAGCTAAGCGGCGTGGCGCTGGCCGGCTTGACAATCACCGGGCAACCGGACGCCATGGCCGGGGCCGCCTTGCGCACCGCGAGCATCAAGGGAAAATTCCAAGGGGCGATGGCACCGACCACACCGATGGGCGAACGGATGACCAAATGCCGCTTGTCGGCGACCTGGTGTGGAACCACTCGCCCGTAGATCCGCTCGGCTTCCCCGGCGAACCAGCGGAAATGGTCGATCGTGATCGCCACCTCGCTATGACTCTGCGCCAAAGGCTTGCCGTTCTCCAGGGTGATGGTTCGAGCCAGTTCGTCGCTTCGCCGCTGGAGGATTTCGGCGATGGCGTTCAAATACTGGCCTCGTCGCCGAGCGGGCGTTTGCCGCCAGTCGCGCCAGGCTGCTGCCGCATCCTCCAACGCCTGACGCACCTGAGGCCGTGTGACCGTGCCGACCAGCGCCACGCGGGTACCATCCGCCGGATTGACCACCGCCAGCGGGGTCTGGGGCTCGATCCAATGGCCGTTCAAAAACGGGGAACGTACGGGAATGTCTCGTTCGCTCATCTTCGTGCTCCTGCTGTCGCTTGGGATAGGTAGCGTTCCGCGATCCGATAGAAGGTGACCATCGACTGGATATCGATCCATTCGTCTCCACTGTGCAAGTTGCCGACGTCGGGACGAGTCATCAGCACGGGGATGTTGTGACGACAGATAAAGCGTGCGTCACTGCCGCCTGATTCGCGAGTCTGCCGAACGGGATGTCCCGTCATCGCCTGAGCCAGACTCAGCCACAAGGGGTCCGGCGCCAAGTGGGTGGGGTCATCGCCGATCAATACCAGGGCTTCGACAGCTTCGCCCAGGTTGGCTCGTACGATATCCATGATCGAGGCTGTCTTGTAAGGGGGGGGGAAGCGGATGTCCAGCAGCGCTTCGGCTCGTTCCGGAATCCGGTTGATGGTGTGGTTGTCCGTTCGCAGGATGGTCTGGGCCACGGTCGGGTACCAGTGGTCGTCATCATCGTCCGTTTGCCATTCGGCGAACCGCTTGCGGATGCGGCGGACGCTTTCCGTGATCGCGTCCAGAGCATTCACGGCCAGCCAAGGGCGCGCCGCGTGGCCGGCACGACCGTGGGCGCTGAGCCGCACATGCAAGACGCCTTTCTCCTCGACCGTTACTCGATCCAGTGCGCCGCCGTCGGGAAGGAAGACCTGACGGCAGCGTAGATTCGCTTCGCCGAACAGATATCCGGTCCCATCCCGTCCGCCGATCTCTTCGTCCGACGTCACGGCGATCCCCAATGCGATCCCAGGATGGCGGGTGTGCAGGCTGCGAAACAACTGCAAGAGAATGGCCAGTTGGCCTTTCATATCACCGCAACCAGGGCCGTAGATCCTGCCATCGACGATCTGCGCGCGATACTCGACATCGTCAGGCAATTCGATGACATCCAGGTGGGCGGCCAGCAACACGTCGGGCACCTGGCAGTCTTTGGGGAACGCGACCAGACTGGCATGGCCACGGTGCTGGTAATCTCGGATCTCCAGTCCCTCGATCACGTCGATATGATTGCGGACGAACTGGTAGCACCGCATCCGCTCGTCCGGTTGCGCGGCGGTGCTGGGGATAATCACCAGATCGCGAGTCAATTCCACCAGCCGGTCTCGCAGTGCGTCGTCGTCCAGGTGCTCAGTCACGGTCATAGTCCCATGCTACCGGTAAGAGTTGTGCGGATTGGTTCAAATCTGCAATGCACTCGTCCTGATCGGATCCCAGGCACAGGAACTGGCCCTTGCGGATCTTGCCACACGGTCCCGGATTGAAGTTGATGGGCAAGACGCCTCGGGAATGACCAGCCAGAAACAGACGCCCGGCGCGGTTCAGGATATCGAGCAGATCCTCGCTGGCGACCGGTGGTTCAAATACCAGATTTCGCATCAACCACGCGCCGCCCGGACAGAAATGTCGTGCGAGCACCGCCGGATAGGTCGCGCCGGTCACCCGTGCATTGACCTCGCACAAGATAACGTCCAGCCGCTGATCGCGCTGGACGACCAGAAAATCGGCACTCGCCGTCCCGCGGTAACCATGTTGATGCAGCCATCGACCTACCGCCTCGGATTGCTCGCGCAGCGGCAATTGGACTTCCGGCATGGTCTGCCAGTAAGGTGGCGGTGCGATATTTCCTTGGTGGACGCTTTCAGCGCTCAAGATCTGTTCGGTCACGTCGTACAGATTCACGGACGTTTCGTCCAGGAACATTTGCATGCTGGGCGAGCCCAATCGGCGTAGCCCGGACACCTGCTCGTCCAACCAACCCTGGACCAGGCAAGGCCCTTCGAAGAACCAGTGGTCCAGCACTCGATGCACGTCCGGGCGGTCGGCGTCGAGCGTCACCATGCCGATGCCAGACGCGCCGATCTGGGACTTGACGACGATGCGCTGGTAGCCTTGTGCATGCAACTCGGCCGCGGCCTCGACAATATCTGACTGGGCTTCTGCCAGATACGTATCGAACACCGGAAAGCCCTGCTGCTGCAGAAAACGATGGACCAACAGCTTGTTGTTCCCCAGGCGACTGGCCTCGGTAGACACCAACGTCTGTTTTCCGAAGGCGGTCGCCGTGGCCATCAGGATCGCGTCCGTGACGAAACCGTCGATCCAGTCCGCCGGATGTTCGGCGATCTGTTGCCAGATCCGAGCCGTTGAATCATTGCCAAACAGGCAGCGGTTCGCATCCATCAGACGTTCCGGCAGTTGCAGGTACTGTTTGTGAGGCAGGATGATGCAATCAGGGATGGTCAGCCCCAGATCGTCGGTGAAGTACTTGAGCAGCCTGGCGTCCGGTTCCCGTTCCAGCACCAACAGATTATCAGGACCGCGGAACAGCAAGTTGATCAACGGGCACAGACGGCCGCCATACGTTTCAATCTGGCCCACCTGTACGGCCAGTTCCTTGATCGCTTCCCTATTCCCGAAGAACAGGGCTAACAAGTTGGCAAAGAAAACAACGCTACGATCCCAGAACAGCGGCAATTGTCCGGGCGCGTAAGAGACTCGCGTGTCCATGGTTGCGGACGGTGTGTCCATGGTCGTGCTCATGGTCTTGTCAGATCCCCCTTATTTGTAATGGAGAGCTGTCCTGTTCGGCTAGCGGCCCAGTCGCCCTGTGGATGGAAGAGATCCTACGGCTGACGCAGTCGATGCGTGCGAAAACCGTAAATCGCGATGACAACAAAACAGATCAACGGCAACACGAACGAGGCGCTGACCGCCGGCATCGTCATCGTGCCCAACGCCAAATTGCCGGCTTGGTCACCCCAGTCGATGATCGTGCCTTGCAAGGGTGGCATCAACGCTCCGCCAACGATCGCGAAAATCAACCCCGCAGAACCCACTTTGGCATCCTCGCCCATTCCGTCCAGGGCGATACCGTAAATGGTTGGAAACATCAGCGACATGCACGCTGAAATTCCGATCAGACTGTAGAGCCCGGCCATGCCGGGCAGGAACATGGTTCCCAGCGTTAACGCCGCACCGCCCAACGCCAGGACCATCAGCAAACCGCCCGGCGAGACATACTTCAACATGTAGGTGCAAAGAAACCGGCTGGAGCAGAAGATCATCATGGCGATGATGTTGTACCGCTGCGCCTCGGGAAGACTCATCTTCAAATTCGCCATCGCGTAGTGGATGATGAACGTCCAGCACATGATCTGGGCGCCCACGTAGAAAGTCTGTGCGATGACACCGCCCAGGTATCGTCGATTTCGTAGCAGACGGCGCACGGTCTCCAGCAGATGGACCTGCCGGTCGTCGCCTTCGACCTGCGGCAGACTGGCGACGGCAAAGATCGCCAGCATGGTCAGCACGACCAACGCGATGACCACGTAGGGACCCCGGATCGTGATCAGATCCCCAGACTGCATCGCCTGATGAGCCACCGGATCGGAATCCCGGAAGTCTCGCAGCGTCTGGTCGATGCGAGCGTCGATCTCCCCGGGCAACAACTGCGCGTATTGCGGGTTGGCCTGCATCTGCTGATCGCGGAACTCCGTGACGTTCAGACTGGCCAGGACCAGGTTGCTGGCAACAACCATACCGATCAGCGAGCCGATCGGGTTAAACGCCTGAGCCAAGTTCAAGCGTCGCGTCGCGGTGCTGGCCGGTCCCATCGCCAGGATGTATGGGTTGGCGGTCGTTTCCAGGAAGGCCAGTCCAAACGTCAAGATGTACAAAGCGACCAAGAACAGCGAGAACTCCATCATGATGCTGGCCGGAATGAACAGCAGCGCGCCGAAGGCGTACAGTCCCAAACCGACCAGGATGCCGGATTTGTAGGAGAAGCGGCGGATGAAGATCGCCGCGGGCAGCGCCATCGTGGCGTACCCCCCATAGAATGCGGTCTGCACCAGGCTGCTCTGCGCGTTGCTGATCAGAAAGATCTCCTTGAACGCGCGGACCAACGGGTTGGTGACGTCGTTGGCGAATCCCCAGAGGGCAAATAGAGTCGTGACCAGACAGAATGGTAAAAGGATCGCCGCAGGAACCACAGGGTCGTGCTTCGCGGCAGCGGCATTGTTCGCGTCGGGCATGACGGTCCTTCTTTCGCCGGTTTTTGTCGAAACGCCTGAAGGCGGTATTACAAGCAAGTTTCTGATCCGGCACTTATGGTACCGGATGTTTGGCTGTCTGTCACCGTCGAGTGCTATGGGGGAATCGAGGAGTTTTCATCGGAGGGTTCTGGCTTACGCAGACTCGGTGTCCTTCGGATCGGTGTCTTCGCGGTTCAGTCGATCGAGCACATCCTTCAGCAATAGCGAGGTCTTGTAGGGGATCACCTGCTGCTGAGGCAGATCGGGCAGCGACGGGGCCACACCCTCGGCGATGGCCAGCCAGATCGGCTGGTCTGCAAACATGTGCAGTTTTTCCAGCTTGGCCTGCAGGTACTCGGGGGTCCAGAACCCAACGATCTCCATCAGCACATTGCGTCCGTCCTCGTGCCGGAACACGAAATCCGGCACGAACGTCCGTTGCGTCTCGTACAAGATCTCGTCCTCGCGGACCAACGTCCAGCCGTCGCGCGGCGCTTCGCCCCAACGTTCGGCAAATGCCTGCTCGACGTTCGAATCGAATTCTTCGGGCGGCGGCAGGTGGCTGTGCAGCCCGTCATCCGAGGACAGGTCCAGGCTGAGCACCCAACCCCGACGCCGCGTGTGA
>SKVE01000277.1 GCA_007129635.1 Planctomycetaceae bacterium | reverse complement strand
GCAGATTCGCGTCCACATCATCAAGGATCTGCTGGTCGTCCGCTTGTGTGGCGTTTTGACCGTGGCCGAAAGGCAACTGGCTCAATCGTTGTCGCCGGAGACCGGCCGGGATCTGGTCAAGCAAGTCCGCACGCAACTGCTGGAGTTAGCGCGTCCGATGCTGGAATCGATCATCCACGAAGTCACGGGCGTCAAGGTCTTGAACATGCACCACGACATCAGCACCATCACCGGCGAAGAAGTCGTCCTCTTCGGCTTGTCCGAACCGCCACGCTTCCAGTAAGAATTGCACTTGGAACTCGAACAGGGTACGGACATGGCCAGATCGTGGGGCCGATGATGACGGTCAATGGTTTCAGCTTCAGCTCGATGTCGTCAAGACGCCGAAAACCTTGCACGTGTATTGTTTCAAATGGGTTCATCCAAGGGTTCCTTGGGCACGAAAATCGGGAGGAACTGGCAAGGGGATTATATCACCTGGCGGCCCGTCTGCCAGCCGGCGCACGGCACCCTCGCCTTCTTGACGGCGGTCGTGGCACAGTCCACAATCGAAATGTCGCGTCTCATTCCAAGGAGCCCATCATGATGAACTCTCTCCGACTGTTGTCCTGCGCCCGCCTTGTGGTACTGATGCTCGTTTGTTTGTTCGGAACAGCGGTTGCCGCCGCGCGCGAGGCGACCGTCCGGGTGTCGGCCGGCGATCGGGATTACGTTGATGCGCCGTTGATCGTCGAACTGCCGGCGGATTTGGCGACCGCAAAGGGGCTAGTCCTGACGGAGCAAGACTCGGATGCAGCGATTCCGGTTCAGCGCGTGCCCGACAAGCCGCAGGCGGTTTGGATCGTGACCGATTTGAAAGCCGGCCAGTCGCGGACGTACCGACTGGCGGCTTCGGACCGCGAAACGCTGGACGAGCAGCATGTCACCTGCCGCGACGATGGTCGGCGATTGAACATCGAGATCGACGGTCGGCCGGTGCTCTCGTACCATCATGCCGTCGCGCCGGCGCCGCAGGGCATCGCGGCGGTGTTTGCCAAGAGTGGGCACATCCATCCGCTGCGAACTCCCTCGGGGCGTTTGGTCAGCGATGACTTTCCGCCCGATCACGCGCACCAGCACGGAGTCTTCTTCGCGTGGGTGAATTCGACCTTCGAAGGGCGGGACGTCGACTTCTGGAATCAGGCCAAGCGGCAGGGGAGCGTCGAACACGTCCGGACGCTGCACGCGGTGAGCGGGCCGGTGTTCGCCGAGTTCGCGGTCGTCTTGCGACACAGCGATCTGACCGCGCCCGATGGCCCGAAGCCGGTGCTCGAAGAGACCTGGACCGTTCGGGTCTATCGCGGGAAATCGCCGTTTCTGATCGACTTGGAATCCGAGCAGCGCGCTGCCAGCGACAGTCCCTTGATCGTCAACCAGTACCATTACGGCGGCATGGGGCTGCGCGGGGCGCGGCCGTGGCTGGGACAGCCGGAGAGCGATTTCCTGACCAGTCTTGGCAAGACCCGAGCCGACGGAAACCACACCCGAGCCCGCTGGGTGATCGCTCATGGAACCAGCGACGGCGGACCGGCGTCGGTTGTCGCCTTGGGGCATCCCGACAATTTCCGCGCGCCGCAACCCGTCCGCCTTCATCCGAAAAAACCGTATTTCTGCTTCGCGCCGATGGTCCTCGGCCAATTCGAGATCGCTCCCGGCCGTCCTTACCGTTCGCATTACCGCTTCGCCACCCACGACGGCCCTCCGGACGCCGAACTCGCCGAACGTCTGTGGCACGAGTACGCGGAACCGCCCGCGATACGGATCGTTGCGGAATAGCCGCCGGTTTCACGTGCCGTCGAAAATGGTAGACTCATGGTCGACTCGAAACAAAAGGAACAGCAAAGGGGCTGAATATGTCACAGATTGTGCTTTCGATTCCCGACGAGTCGCTCTCGGCGCTCTGCGTCTCATCGCCGCAAGCTGGCGACGAACTGCGAATGCTCGCGGCGGTGAAGCTCTTCGAGATGAAGCGGCTTTCGTCCGGCGCGGCGGCAAAATTGGCGGGTATTCCCAGGACACTGTTCCTGCAGCGATTGGGCGACTATGGCGTGCCTGCGTTCGACATGAGTGAAGACGAATTTCAACGGGAGACGCGGCTTGCCTGAGCTCATCTGCGACACGACCGTTGTTCAGTATCTGCATCAGGTTCACTTGCTCAACCTTCTTCCCGCCTTGGGGTCACCGATCGTTTTGCCGGAAGCCGTTGTTGCGGAGCTGGAGCAGGGCCGCGTCCGAGGAATCGACCTCCCGGATTTGAGTGCGTTGAGTTGGTTGACCACCCGAAGCGTCCGCGTCAGACCGCCGTTGACTCGCGCCGCCGAATTGGGGTCCGGCGAATCCGAAGTGTTGTGGCTGACCTTGGAACGTCCCGGCAGCATCGCAGTCCTCGACGATGCCGCGGCGCGGCAGCAAGCGATCGAAAGCGGCGTCCCGCTGACAGGTATACTGGGCCTGCTTGTGGACGCGAAACGCCGGGGGCTTCTCCCGGCCGTGTCTCCAGTGCTCGACGAACTGCAGAGACGTGGCTTCTATTTGTCCGCACGGACCCAGACGCTTGTTCTAGGGCACTCAGGCGAAACACGGTGACTTGGTCACAAATGACTTCCTGGTGAACACTTGACCAAAACCGGGAAGTTGTTTGTGAATCATCGGTAACTATCGCTCCCGCAAGCTGCCCGTCTGCTTGAAACGGCCGGTCGGGGCGGGTACGCTACGGCCTGGGAAACGCCGACACGGGAGAATGACGCATGGCTGCACCTGCCGATCTGATTCGACTTGTAGACCAGTTCCGCGAGCATCAAGCTACGTACATGTCGGGCGAGTTCAACGAAGCCGCGCTGCGGATCCAGTTCATCGACCCGATGTTCGAACTGCTCGGCTGGGACGTGTACAACCGCCTGGGGTTTGCGGAAGCGTACAAACACGTGGTCCACGAGGATACGCTGAAGATCGGCGGTTCCACCAAGGCACCGGACTACTCGTTCCGAGTGGGCGGCGTGCGGAAGTTCTTTGTCGAGGCCAAGAAACCGTCCGTCAAGATCAAGGACGCGGTCGCTCCGGCCTTCCAGTTGCGCCGCTACGCGTGGTCGGCCAAGTTGCCGCTCAGCATCCTGACCGATTTCGAAGAGTTCGCCGTGTACGATTGCCGCGTGCGCCCGCAGAAAACGGACGGCCCGGCCACGGCCCGCACGATGTACCTCACGTTCGACCAGTACGAGGACCGATGGGACGAGATTGCGTCCATCTTCTCCCTCGATGCCATCCAGAAGGGCTCGTTCGACAAGTACGCCGATTCGACGAAGAGAAAACGCGGCACGGCCGAAGTCGATACGGCGTTTCTGGACGAAATCGAATCGTGGCGCAGCGAACTGGCTCGGAACCTGGCGCTTCGCAACAAGGATCTGCCGCAGCGCGAATTGAACGAGGCCGTGCAAAAGACCATCGACCGCATCGTCTTTCTGCGGATGTGCGAAGACCGCGGGATCGAACCGTACGGACGATTGCAGCCGCTGCTGAACGGTTCGAACGTCTATGCTCGTTTGGGCCAACTGTTTCGCGATGCCGACGATCGCTACAATTCGGGCCTGTTCCACTTCTCGCCGGACAAGGACCGCCAGCAGTCGCCCGACGAATGGACGCTGGCGCTGACGATCGACGATGGCGTGTTGAAGGAGATCATCCGCAAGCTGTACTACCCGGAGAGTCCCTACGAGTTCTCCGTGCTTCCAGCGGACATTTTGGGTCAGGTCTACGAGCAGTTTTTGGGCAAGGTCATACGGTTGACCGTCGGCCACCGGGCGGTGGTCGAAGACAAGCCCGAGGTGAAGAAGGCTGGCGGCGTGTTCTATACGCCGACGTACATCGTGGATCACATCGTGCAGAATACCATCGGCAAACTGCTGGAAGACAAGACGGCGTACGACGTCGCGACCCGAACGCCGACCTGGAAACCGGCCAAGGGCAGCCGGCCGCTCACCGTTCTTGATCCGGCCTGCGGCAGTGGTTCGTTCCTGATCGGCGCGTATCAATATCTGCTGGACTGGTATCGCGACTGGTTCGTTGCCAACGATCCTGTCCGTCACAAGAGCCGCATCTACCAGAACCGACAGGGGCACTGGCGTCTGACCACGGCCGAGCGCAAACGGATCCTGGTGGACCACATCTACGGAGTGGACATCGACCCGCAGGCCGTCGAGGTGACCAAGCTCTCGCTGCTGCTGAAAGTGCTGGAAGCGGAAACCAAGGAGAGCATCGAATCGCAGCGCCGCTTGTTCCACCAGCGCGCGCTGCCCGACTTGGCCAACAACATCAAATGCGGCAACAGCCTGATCGGCCCCGACTTCTACCGCGGGAAGCAACTCGATTTATTCGACCCCGAAGAACGGATGCGGATCAACGTCTTCGACTGGCAAACCGAGTTTTCGGAGACCATGCAATCCGGCGGCTTTGATGCGGTGATCGGGAATCCACCGTACATCCGCATTCAAGCGATGAAGGAATGGGCGCCGGTCGAAGTCGATTTCTACAAGCAGCAGTACCAGTCAGCCAGCCAAGGAAACTACGACATTTACGTGGTGTTCGTCGAACGCGGTCTGACACTGCTGAACCCCTCGGGACTGCTGGGATTCATTTTGCCGCACAAGTTCTTTGGCGCTCAGTACGGCACGCCGTTGCGCACTCTGTTGACCAAGGGACGGCATCTTGCGCAAATCGTCCATTTCGGCTCGCAGCAAGTCTTCACGTCAGCCACCACGTACACGTGTTTGCTGTTCCTCACCAAACGCCGCAGCCGTCGCTGCCGGTTCGTTCAAGTGGACGATCTGGAAGACTGGATCGCGACCGGCCAAGGCGAACGCGGCGAACTGCTTGCCGAAGAGATCAACGGCATCGCTTGGAACATCCAGGTTGGTCCGGCCGCAAAAGTGATGAAGCGACTCACTCAGTCGCCTGTCAAACTAAAAGACGTGACGCATCTGTTCGTCGGATTGCAGACCGATGCCGATGATGTCTTCATTCTGGAGGAAGTGAAACGGCAGGGGGCCAATATGCTGTGTGCGTCGCGAGCCACCGGCGAGAATCATTGGTTCGAGGCCGATCATTTGAAGCCGTTCCTCAAAGGTTCGCTCGATATCCGGCGGTACGGATTCTCCGATGCTGTCAAATACCTGATTTTTCCGTACCGGAACACGGCGAAAGGATCGCGGTTGATTCCGGAGGACGAGTACGCTGCGCAGTATCCGCTGACTTGGGAATATCTGCTCCGCAATCGGCCTCGGTTGGCTCAGAGAGCAAAGGGGACGCTGGGATCCGCCTGGTACGGCTACGTGTACAAGAAAAACCACTTGCGTTTTGAACAACCGAAGATCCTCGCTCCAGCCATCGCAGCGGGGGCCTGTTTTGCGTGGGACAAGGCGGGATCGCATTACTTCGTCGGAAGCGGCGGGGGAGGGGGCGGTGGATACGGGATCGTGTTGCAGCCAGAATCGGACTGGACGCCGCTGTATCTGTTGGGCCTGCTGAACTCGAACCTTGTCACGTTCTGGCTCAAACGCACAAGCACTGTTTTCCGAGGTGGCTATCTGGCGCTCAACCGCCAGTACATCGAGGAGATTCCGCTGGTGCCTCCAGCGAGCGGCACCGCGTCTCGACCGTCCGCTGCCGAGCGGATTCACCAGTTGGTCGAGCAAATGCTCGCGTTGCACGCGCAGACCCCGCCCCGTACCGAGCACGAGAAGTCCTCGCTGTCCCGCCAGATCGCCGCCACGGACGCTGAGATCGATCAATTGGTCTACGAACTGTACGGCCTGACCGACGACGAGATCCGCATCGTCGAGCAGTCCACGACGACCGTCGCCAAGTAACGCGGCCAATGTCCGTGCTGCGAACGAGCCCCGTTTCTTTTTGCCTGTTCCGTTCCGCGCGTTGCAGGCAATCGTCGCTGATCGACGAGCGTCGGCTGCAGTTGCACCTGCGCCGCAGCACGCCGCTGCTGAACGAGTTGCACGGTTGGCTGACCGAGCAACTGGAGCAGCGCAACACGGAGCCGAATTCTTCGCTCGGTTAGGCGTTTGCTTTTGCGATTCCACAATACACTCGTCGAATCCGGAACCGCAGGAATGGAATCCAAGGCCCCGAACCGGCGGATCAGTCTGGTTGCCGCGGGATTCGGACGTGGTTTACGCTGCCGTCCCCATCTCTGGCGACACTGCCAGCAGGAGATTCGCCTCCAACACGAATGCGTTGGAGACCGTTCCACTGAGTAGGCTGGCAACCGCCTCCGCAATCATGGGGCTGACGGATGCGGCCTTGTCCAGCTTCTGCGCGTACATTTCAACGGCCTGTTGGTCTCTGCGGGCCACTGCCAAATGAAGTCTTAAAACGTCGGATGCTGGAATCGATCATCCACGAAGTCATGGGCGTCAGGGTCTTGAACATGCACCACGACATCAGCACCGTGACCGGCGAAGAAGTCGTCCTCTTCG
>SKVE01000658.1 GCA_007129635.1 Planctomycetaceae bacterium | reverse complement strand
CTTCGTACGAAGAGAGGCCCGCAGCCCAAAAGCTGCGGGCCTCGTTTTTTTGGACGCCACGTGGTCGAGTGCCCTTCGCTCCGATGGCAAACCGTCCACTTGTCGATTCAGACGGCAACGGGCGTCTCGATGTTCTTCGCCAGCCGCTTACGGGCCACATGCAGACGCCGCTTGATCGTTCCCAGCGGCGCGCCGAACGTGTCGCTCATTTCCAACAGGGTCTGGCCCTGAATGTAGAACGCCACCAAGGTCTGGCGGTCCAACGCTCGCAGCCGAGCCAGCCCGGCATGGAGCTGCGACCGCGATTCGTTGTCTAGCGCCGCGCTCAACGGCGTGCTCTCGTCGATGCAAACCGCCGCCAACGACTCGGGTTCTGCGGCGATCTCGGGACGCCGACGCACGACGCGGTTGATGGCCATGCGGTTGGCGATGGATCGCAGCCATCCGCCAAAACGCTCGGGCTCGCGCAATTGATCGATCTTCTGCAGCGCCTGGACGAAGACATCCTGACACACCTCCTGCGCCTCGCCGTAATGGCCGATGCGGCGCAAGGCGGTCGCGAACACCTGGCGTTCATATCGCTCGAACAACTCACCAAACGCCTCGCGCTGGCCCCCTTGCGCAGCCTGGACCAGGCGAGCGACCGACGCAGCGCGCAGGTCGGCAACAGTCAGTTTCGTCATCATCGGATACTCTCTGCTAAACGGATTGCCCATCTCAACGTCGAAGCCCGTCTTGCTGCGGTTCCGCTCGCGGACGATGAAAGTCACGCAAACAGACCCGGCAACTCACCAGCCGGTCCGACTTGAATCTTGTACAACAGGAACCCCTGTCAGGGGGTCCTTCGAGACGCTGACACTAAGTGCTCGACGACGGATTTTTCACCGCTATCGAACCAACGCATCGTTCCAAACCAATCCCTTCACATGACGGCCGGCGTCCTGTGAGGCAGTTGGAATGGCGTCTCAATGCACAAGATGTCCTCCGGCGCGGTTCACAAGGCGTGCTTGGACCGGTCGGTTGGACGAGATAGCGCGGGACGGGGGAACTGTCGGCGCGCATCTGGATCATCCCATCGACCAAGGCGTCCTGCTGACGCTTGAACCAGTCATTGGTGACGGTCTGGACCAGGATAAAGCACCGCATCACAGTCCTCCTCTGCGTTACCCACGCAGGCAGAGAGTACAACGGAAAGAACCCTTGAGGCCAATTTACAACACACCGAATTCACAACACGCAGCCAACGCGATGTGTCACCCCAAGGGAAAGATGATACCAGGAAAATCTGCCGACAGCGAGACGGTTCTGGCGATGAACCAAAATGCCCCGCTGGCGGGATTCCCCCGGCATCCTTGTGTTCTAGACGATCGATCGGAAGAAAGGTTCGCACGAAATTAGAAAATTTTGGACCTAGAAGCAGAGGAAATAACGCAAGCCCCCCAGAAAGAATGGTTTTTCTTTGCCCGCCTACTCCGGTGACTGCGGAAAACGGGACTGGCTCGACAACAGGTTGTGGCTTTCCGCACGCCAGACCGCATTGGCGGCCGCCTCTAGGATGCTTGTGCGACGGCGCTGGGGTCCATTTCAACACGCGCGACATCGAATCCCACGGATCGAACGTCACCAATTGCGGATCGAATAGCTTCTTCCAAGGACGTGGCGTCGCGATGGAAATGAATTTGCGGTACTCCTGCAACTGTCGCGATCGTACCGTCGTCAAACGTTCCGTACATCCTGTCGGCCTGCTCGTCATCGGGATCGTCGGTCAGCACGAGCGTGAATTCATGTTGCTTCATGATTCAGTCCTTTGGTTATCCTGTTAGTGCGGGCAACGATCAACGTCACGGCGAATGTCGCGGGCATGGGCTTCAGGATTTCGTGGCGTCGACATCACCCGAATCCGACATCCATCGTGATCGCTGTGTGGGCAATAGGTGACTCCCCAGATGTGTGCTCGTGGCCCTGCTTTCACGACTGTCCACCCGTTGGTTTCCGCGTAGCGAATCGCTTCGCGAATGTGCTTGTTTGGATGATCGGCCAAGTCCGCGCCCTCGTATTCTGTTTCGCCACCACCTGGATTATACCATTTACGTATTCTGGCTGCGTTGAAGTTTATCTTTCAAAATTTGGGACCAGAAGCAGAGGAAATGACGCAAGTCCCCAGAAAGAATGGTTTTGCTTTACCCGCCTACTCCGGCTTCGGTACAGGGCGCACGATCACGAAGTTGACTCCGTTTCCAGCCAAGTCGGCGGTGAACCTCACGCGGCCTGATTCGTCACGGGGATCAATCGAACGGCTGGTGACCTGCAATTTGGCTTGCTCTGCCACCTCCTGGAACTCGGCTTCGCTAAGGACCAAATCCTGCGGGCGTCCCGGCCTGTCGCGCAGTTTTCTAGCCAATGAGTAGTAGCTGTTGTTGTCACGATCGATCCGATATTGCAAGATCTCGATGGTCTCCCAGTCGATACCGATCAGCTCGAACTCGATCTTCAGCGCCATATCGGACCGCGATTGCGGGTCCTGGCCGTGGTGCGAGTAGAGCAGAATTCGCAGGTCGGCCTCGGTCGCACTGGCAAAACCGCCCACCGAATGTCCGCCGATCTGCTTGGGGGCCAAGACGCGGAAATCGTCGCGCAGCGTGGACAGCAAACTGACAAAATGAAACATGGGACCGGCGATGACCTCGCTGCGATCCTCCACCTGGATGCGCCGCACTACGTCATTCAGGGTGCTCCAGTTTTGCCGGATGCCAGGCCAGCCCATCAACGGTGCTTCGCCGCCGTAAGCGTAACGTGGGTCGTCCGCAGCGCGTTGGAGCAATCGGCCGACGATATTCGCCGCCCATGTCGGGAAGTAGCCGTTGCCCAGATACATCTCGGCGGCGCCCGGATCGGCGATCGGCTGCCAAATGGGCACGGTCTCATGGTTGACGATCGCCAGCGTTTCGAAGTATGCCGGGTCGATCTCCAAAGCGACTTCTTTGGCGCGGATCAGTTTAGCGGCCGCCATTTCCGAGTCGTTGTAAGTGTGGATCGACAAAAAATCGAAGGGTGCCCCTCGGCCTCCGTTGGCTTCGCACAGCGCCTCGACTCGCCGCGAGCGCCGTCCGGCCAGACGCGGGTCGGCGTAGGCAGCGTTCAACTCGAGCGCCCCCGGCGCCGAGGCGTTGGGCGAGACATGTGTCAAGAAGTCCTCCAAACGCATGTTCAACCCCGCGATAGCCCCTAACTCAAGTCCGCCAACCCGTACCTGGTCCGAAGCGTAACCCTGGTCCTCGAACGCGCGGAGGATGGCGTCGGAACTGTAGTCGTAAAACCGTTGGAGTTCTTCCCAGTCGCGGTTCCGCCAGTACAGACTCATCAGATCCGGCTCGTTTAACACGACCCACGGCCAATCCAGCGTGGCGGGTCCGTAGCGTTCGATCAAGTGATGGGTGATCTCGCGCGTGACCTCGTGCAATTGCACCAGGCACTTGGCGCTGGTACCGCCGCGACCGTCGATGGACAGGTCGCCGGGAGCACCGGCGAAGCGAGGGATGACGCGGAAGCCGAACTGCTTGACCAACAGATCCCATTCGTGATGGACGCGTCCCCAATAGTAATGCGCGGTGCCGGGCGGATCGAACTTTCGCAGGTACGTGCCCCCGGGCGGGAACAGACCCGGACTGTGCGGATCCTCCTGGGTGGGCAGCGGACGAGGGTACTGCAGTTGCCACGGCTTTGCAGGCTGGTCGAAAGGCGCGACCAGCACCGTGCGGGATGGGTCGTCGACGGCGATCACCTTGCTGCGAGCGCTCTGGATGCCGTCGGCGATCAGGATCTGGTCGCCCGCCTGGTAGTCTCCGCTCAGTGGCCGATTCGAGGCGATCCCGTACTGCTCGTGACCGAAAAAATCCTCGACGGTCAATCGCACGCTATCTCTCAACACGTCGACCTCCGTGATGCGCCGCGTTTCACGCTCGCGGACGATGTTGGGGTAGGCCTTGAACGGGTTGTACTGGTCCTCGAATCCGGCCAGGTACGCGTCGCGAAGCAGGTTCCAAGCGTTGGGGTACGTTTCCCGCGCCTCGGCCATCATCTGGTAATGCGGCACGCGCCCGCCTTCACGAGTGCTGGTGGCAAAGCTGGGTTTGGCAAAACCATTGAAGAACTCACCCTTCCAGAACACATCCGGCGGGCCCTGAACGTCAAGCTGGTGGCTCAGACGATGCGTGGTCGGAGACGACTCGGTGCTGAACGACCAGACACCTTCGTCGTCGGCCAAGGTGGCCCCGAACCTGGATCGAGCCCGCACGCGGATCGTGTAGGTCGTGTCAGGCTGCAACGGGTAGGTCGAGTCCACGAAGACCAGCAACGATTCGCCGAAACTACGATGCTGGTGCCGAGTGATCTGGCCATCGTACCCGGCGACGAATCGCTGGCCGGTCAGCAAGACGTCCAAGGCAGCACCGCCCTGTGGATGGAGCGAAATGGAAACGGAATCCGCGAGGACGCGGTCTTGGGCGACTGTCGAACCGATCAGCATGAACAGACTGGTGCGCAGCGGTACGTGCTCTGCATCGACCTGAGGCCGCGGGCTATCGCCGGGCGCTCGGACGAAACGCCGTTCCAAGCTCAGCAGCTTCAACGCAGCATCTTCCTCGTCGGCTTGCCGCGACTCGCCGGACTTCGGTTTCGGATCGGCTCGATCGCCTGCCGTCGTGAGGCAGACGATGCGCCAAGCGTCGGCTTCGTCGGCCAGCACCAATTCCAACTCCAACGGTTCGACCGCGTGCTGCAGCGTCAAGCGGATGGGGAACACGGTGGCTTGACCGGCTTTCACGTCGATGGAGGCGTCATCGATGTCGATCTTGAGCTTCTCCAGTTGGTCTTGCTTCAAGGCATGGTGCAGGAAGTTCCGCAGCCCGGCTCGGTCCAGCCCATCGTCACCTTGATAATTCGCAGAGATCGTGGCCATCACAGCATCCAGATCCGCTCGAAGCATCGCCGTTCGCCATTGGGCGACGGTGGCCTGGATGGGTGATGTGGGCTCAGCAGATGTACACGTGCTGGCCAGCCACAGCAGGCACAGCAGCCATCGGAAGGTCGCAGCGAGGTTGTTCGTCATGATTTCTCTCGTGATTCGAAGCGGCGACGCGCTCAGCGTCATGATTCCATTTCCCACTGCTCACCGTACAGCAATTTGCCTCGGATCACAATCAATGGGTGCTTGATTCCCTCCGACGCCAGCCGACAGTCCGCCATGATGGCAGCAAACAAGAACCGGGCTCGTGTCCGGTGGTGGCGCTGTGCTGATCACCGACTAATGGCTGAAACTCCTGCGGGGTTGGCCAGGCGGTCGCCGTCATCTCTTGGCGGATGTCAGCCAGCGGTCGAGTTGGTTTGCGAACGCTTGCCGGTCCTTGGCGGTGAAACTCGACGGCCCCCCGCCGATCTGGCCGCCTCCGCGCAGTTCGTCGAACAAGTCCCGCACGGCAAGCCGCTCGCCGACGTTGGCATCCGTGTACAATTCGCCGCGGGGATCGAGCGCCTGACCGCCCTTGGCGACTACTTGAGCGGCCAGCGGGATGTCGGCCGTGATGACCAAGTCACCCGGCTGGACCAGTTCGACGATGCGTCGGTCGGCCACGTTCATGCCCGAGGGGACGACGATGCTGTCGACAAATTCGGAGCGTGGCGTGCGCAGCGCCTGATTGGCGATCAGGGTCACTTGGGTCTGCGTCCGCTTTGCGGCCCGATACAGCAATTCCTTGATCTCGCCGGGACAGGCGTCGGCGTCCACCCAAATCTGCATGCTCGAAATCCTTCGTCTGCAAGCTTTGACAATCTTCCTGATCGGGAATCTGCCCTGAAAAAGATTCTCGCCGCGTTGAAGCCAAACGGCATTTTATCCGTCACGGAGGTGATTTTCGACCCCCAACGGCCTCGAACAGCGTGGCACACGATCGCAGTTTCAGGTCGTCGGGCGTATTGCGGAAAGATGTACCACATCCAGTGCGAACGCTTTTGCCCATTTCGGGCTGCTTGACAGGCACGCTGGACCCGAATAGCTTTGGACCGGCGCCCGTGCGGATGAAGATCCAAAGTCAATTCGCTAAGCTCCGGCGATCCGGCTGGATGAAAGGAAACGAGCATGGATAAGTTATTCCTGGGGATGGTCCTGTTGTTGTTTTGTTCCGCCACGTTGATCGCCGAACAGATCGATCGGGCCACGCTGGACTCCTGGTCGGCTCCGTATCGCAACTGGCACTATTATCCATCGCACGTCATTCCAGCGGAGCCGAATATTCCGGGCTACGAGGCGTTCAGGAATACCGACGTGCCGTGCGTGTACCAACTGCCAGACGAGCCGGACAAATGGTACATGAGTTTCATCGGCTTCAACGGCCAGGGCTACAACTCGTTTGTCGCCGAAAGCACCGACTTGGTCCACTGGACCAACCTGCGGCTTGCGATGGGCTTCGGCGAACCGGGCGAATTCGATCACGGCGGAAGGGTGATCGGCGCGTTCCTGTACGAGTCTTACG
>SKVE01000386.1 GCA_007129635.1 Planctomycetaceae bacterium | reverse complement strand
GTTGACGGTTTCGGGCTTTGTGCGTAGCGATGTGGTGTTCGACCCGGGTTCCGTGGATTTTGGGGCCGTCGAGCTGGGACGTGGCGCGGAGCGTCAGATCGATTTGGTCTACGCCGGGCGAAACGATTGGGAGATCGTGGACATCCGCAGTGCAAATCGATATTTCGAAGTGGAGTTGGACGAAATGGCTCGTCGTTCAGGGCGAGTCCATTATGCGATGCTTGTCCGGCTGAAACCCAGCGCTCCGGTCGGCTACATCAACGACCAATTGACGATTGTGACCAACGACGGCGGATCGCGTACGATGACGTTGTCGGTGGAAGGTCAGGTGGAATCCCCGCTGAGCATCAATCCGGCCTCGTTGTTCCTGGGCGTGCTCCAGCCGGGCCAGACGGTTCGTCGCACGGTAGTGGTTCGCGGCAACCAGCCTTTCCGAATCGTGGATATTCGTTGTGATGACGAACACTTTAGCTTCTCCGACCTGCCCGACGACAGCAAGGCGATGCATTTCGTGCCGGTGGAGTTCACGGCCGGCAACGGGGATGCCAACGTGGCTCAACGGATCACCATCGAAACCGACCTAAGCGGCAAGCTGGAGGCCGAATTCACGGCGACGGCGACCATCAAGCGTTAAATGATCCGGATACGCGACCTGCAGTTTCGTTACGAACACAGCGACTTTTCGCTCCGCGTGCCTCAATGGAAGGTCTCGCCAGGGGCTCGGTTGGCGATGATCGGCCCGAGCGGTTGCGGGAAGACCACGCTATTGAGCCTGATTGCAGGCATCCTGGTACCCGCGTCGGGCAGTATCGTGGTTGACGACCACGAGCTGGTTTCGTTGTCCGACGCCGCTCGTCGCAATCTGCGAGTGCGACATATCGGGCTGGTGTTCCAGGAGTTCGAACTGCTGGAGCATCTGAACGTCCTGGATAACATCCTGCTGCCCTGCCGGATCAGCGGCACGCTACGTCTGGACCGGAACATGCGCGAGCGGGCGGAACTGCTGGCCGACCAGGTAGGGATCCGCGACAAATTGCGGCGATATGTGCGACGATTGTCTCAGGGCGAACGTCAACGCGTTGCGATCTGCCGCGCGTTGTTGACGACACCTCGGCTGCTGCTGTGCGACGAACCCACAGGAAACCTGGATACGAAGAACAAACAGCATGTGCTGGACATTCTGGACGATTACGTCACGCAGACGCAGGCCACGTTGGTAACCGTTACGCATGATCCCGAGATCCTCGATCGGTTCGATCACGTTTTGGATTTTTCTCAGTTCCACGTTGTCGACGGCGAGGCGTTATGAGCGACATCGCCTACCTGGCTTGGCGCTACCTGGCGTACCACCGGATCAAAACGCTGGTGTTGATCGCTGCGGTGACGCTGATCGTCTACCTGCCGATCGGCTTGAATCTGTTGATCGGCCGCAGTGCTGTCGAGTTGATGTCGCGGGCGGAGTCCACCCCGCTGTTGATCGGCGCACGTGGCAGCCGTTTGGAACTGGTGTTGAACTCGTTATACTTCGAATCCGAGGCGGCGGGTACCTTGCGATTCGAGGAAATCGATCGCGTCGAGCAGACGGGGTGGGGATACGGCATTCCGCTGGACACTCGGTTTCGCACCGCGCACAGCCCCGTGGTGGGAACCACCCTCGATTACTTTGAATTCCGCGATCTGCAACTGGCCGAAGGGCGGCTGATGGGGATGCTGGGCGAATGCGTGCTGGGCGCCACAGCCGCTCGGGATGCTCAGGTGCGTCCCGGCGGGCACGTGATCTCGGCACCGCAAGCGTTCCTGGACATCGGCGGCGTGTACCCGTTGAAGATGCATGTCGTCGGGGTGCTTCAGCCGACCGGGACGCCGGACGACCGCGCCGTATTTGTCGATATCAAGACCAGTTGGACCATCCAGGGGCTGGCACACGGACATCAGGATCTGAGCACGGCCGAGTCGGCGGACGATGTCTTGGGCGTGGACCAGGACCGGATCATCGCCAGTGCTGCGGTGGTCCAATACAACGAGGTCACGCCCGAGAATGTGGCCGACTTTCACTTCCACGGCGACCCGGGAACGTTCCCCATCACGGCGATCATCGTCCAACCGCGAGATCAGCGGTCGGGGACCCTGCTGGAAGGACGCTATCTGGACGAGGACCAGCCGGTCCAGATCGTCGCTCCTGCAGAGATCTTGGCCGATTTGGTCCAAACGGTGTTTGCCGTCGGCGGTTACGTGACCTTGGGGATCATGATGGTCGGTGCAGCCACCTTGGCCACGATCGGGCTGGTCTTCCTCCTATCGCTGCAATTGCGTCGCCGCGAGATCGAGACGATGCGGAAGATCGGAGGCGGTCGAGCGCGAATCGCCGCCGTGTTGACCCTGGAAGTGGCCATCGTCCTGGCGGCCGGCGTGTTGCTGGCCGCCACGCTGGCGATCCTGACTAGCTGGGCCTCAGCAACCTTTACACGAACTCTGGTGTTGTTATCATAAACAACAGTTGATTTTGAGTGTAATGCGGAGGCGAACAAGATGCATCCTCGTGATGAATTACGGCAGACGTTGACGCGACGGCATTTTTTACAGGGCTGTCAGATCGGACTCGGAGGCCTCGCGTTGGCCTCGATGATGCACGGCGACGCCTTGTCGAATCCGAAACGTGCCGACCCGCAAGCGCCCAGGCCGCCGCATTTTCCGGCGCGAGCCAAGCGGGTGATCTACTTGCACATGACCGGTTCGCCGCCCCATCTGGACATGTTTGATTACAAGCCGGAACTGGTCAAATTCGACGGGCAGGACTGCCCGCAGGAATTCCTGGAAGGCAAGCGTTTCGCCTTTACCTCGGGCGTACCCAAGCTGTTGGGGACGCCCCGAAGCTTTGCGCAGTACGGCGACAGCGGTATCTGGATGTCGGACGCGATCCCTCATCTGCACCAGGTGGCGGACCGGATGTGCATGATACGATCGATGAACACCGACGAATTCAATCATGCGCCGGCCGAGTTGTTGGTCTACACCGGATCGCCGCGGCCGGGTCGTCCTTCGATGGGCGCCTGGGCCACGTATGGTCTGGGCACCGAGAACCAGGATCTGCCGGGCTTTGTCGTATTGATTTCCAGCGGCGTACAGCCCAACGGCGGAAATAATTCGTTCGGCAGCGGCTTCTTGCCGTCGGTGTATCACGGGGTTCAGTGCCGATCGCAGGGCGACCCGGTTCTGTACGTTTCCGATCCGGAGGGCATGAGCCGCGACGTGCGGCGAATGAGTCTGGATACCCTGAACCGGCTGAACGAATTGCAGGCGCAGGAACTGGGGCACCCCGAAACGCTGACCCGGATCGCCCAGTACGAACTGGCGTTCCGTATGCAAGCGTCCGTTCCCGAGGTGATGGATATTTCGCGGGAACCACAACAGGTGTTGGAAGCCTATGGCGCCCAGCCGGGCGGGTCCAGCCTGGCCAACAATTGCCTGCTGGCACGGCGATTGAGCGAAGCCGGGGTGCGTTTCGTCCAATTGTTCGATTGGGGCTGGGATTTTCACGGCACGAACCCCAACGAGGACATCCGCGACGGTCTGACTCGCAAATGCGCGACGATGGACAAGCCGGTAGCCGCCTTGATCAAGGATCTGGAGCAACGTGGATTGTTGGACGAAACGCTGGTCATCTGGGGCGGTGAATTCGGACGCACGCCCTTCCGCGAAGGACGGACGGCAAGCGGTCAGGTCCTGGGCCGCGATCATTTCCCCGATTGCTACGTGATGTGGATGGCCGGGGGCGGCGTCAAAAGCGGGTACACGCACGGGGAATCTGACGAGTTAGGCTTCAGCGTCGCGCGGGATAAGGTCCATATCCACGACCTGCAAGCCACGATCATGCATCTGCTGGGCTTCGATCACGAACGACTGACTTTTCGCTTCCAAGGCCGAGACTTTCGCTTGACCGACGTCCACGGCCGAGTCGTCAAGCAGCTTCTGGACGGTTGATTGTCGCGACCTTTATGGTCCAATAACGGGCATTCATGGCTCGATCTATCCCATAGCAGGAGAAACCTTCATGTCCAAGCTGATCACACGCCGTCAGATGCTCCGTCATGCTGCGGTCGCTGGTGGACTCTGGACGATGACCGCCCGGTTGTCGCCCGGTCGAGGCGCGTCGCCCAATGAAAAGCTGAACATCGCCGGGATCGGCGTCGGCGGACGAGGCGCGGATAATGTGCGAGGCGTGGCCAGCGAGAACCTGGTCGCGCTGTGCGATGTCGACGAATCGCGAGCAGCCAGGACCTTTGCCGATTTTCCCAAGGCGCAACGCTTCCAGGATTTTCGCAAAATGTTGGACCAGATGCACGGCCAGATCGACGCCGTGGTGATCGGGACGCCCGATCACACGCATGCCATACCCGGCGTGATGGCGATGCAGTTGGGCAAGCATTGTTACTGCGAGAAACCGTTGACGCACAGCGTCTACGAAGCCAGGCGGATGGCAGAGGTGGCTGCCGAGAACCGGGTGGTGACCCAGATGGGAAACCAGATCCATGCCGGGGCGAACTATCGGCGAGTCGTCGAATTGATCCGGACCGGCGCGATCGGCGCTGTGCACGAAGTCCATGCGTGGCTCGGCGCCCGCTTCGATGGCCCTGCCACACCAACCGATCAAGCTCAACCCGATGCGCCCGCTGAAGGGCAGCCGATTCCCAAAGGCTTGAACTGGGATCTCTGGCTGGGCCCCGCTGAATTCCGGCCTTACCACAATGCCTATGCTCCGTTCCACTGGCGTTATTGGTGGAATTTTGCCAATGGAGCCCTGGGAGATTTCTTCTGCCATTATTGCGATGTCGCGTTCTGGGCACTCGATCTACGACACCCGACGAAGGTCCAGGCAGAAGGACCGGTGCATCCGGAGAGCGCCGCACGCTGGACCATCGCCCACCAGGAATATCCGGCGCGGGGCGACCAACCGCCCGTGACGCTGCACTGGTACAACGGCGGAGCCTATCCGGAAATGGTCAAACAGCAGAAGGTGCCCCAGTGGGGAAGCGCGGTGTTGTTCGTCGGCAGCCAGGGAATGCTGATCACCGATTACGGACGCCACCAGTTGCTGCCGGAGGATGAATTCGCCGATTTCCAGAGGCCCGAGCCGTTCATTCCCGATTCGATCGGCCATCACCGCGAATGGGTCGAAGCGTGCAAGACGGGCGGTCCGACTACCTGCAATTTCGATTACTCGGGCGCCTTGACCGAAGCCGCTTTGCTGTGCAATGTCGCATTGCGTTCAGGAAAGACAATCCATTGGGACGCCCAGAATCTAAAAGCGATCGACGCTGCCCAGTGCGACGCCTTGATCCGCCGCGAATATCGACCAGGCTGGTCGCTGCCCTGACCATCCGTCAACACGCGAAATAGGAAGCACCCCGTGATTGCCTCGCGTCGGATTACTTTCGCGGGCTGCTTCGTAGCGAACGTCAATCCAAAATCTGTCGCAGTGCTTCCAGCTCTGCGGCGGCTTCGATCAACTGGCGTGGACCTTGGGGGTTGATCGTCAGCGCCAAGTCAATCCAATGTTGGGCACTATTTAGCGATTCACGAGCCTGCTGGTGGTTGCCTAGCATCTGTTGAACCTTGGCCTCTAGCAACCATGCCATTCCCAGCAGTCGATGCGAATCGGCTGCGTTGTCGGATTGCTGCTGGAATCGTTCTGCCAGTTCCCGCGCGAGTTGGGCATCTTCGAACGCTGCGGAAAACTCGCCTTGCAGCAGACGCAAGGTTCCCCGTTGCATCCGTGCTTCGATCAGCCCTCGAGTGTAGGTAGCCGTATCGGGCGCCTGCCCGACCAGGACCTGCAGCATCTCGACCGCTCGGTCAGAATCGGCATGAGCCTGCTCAAGACGCTCTCCGGTCGCTTGCAACAGCCGCCCCTGCTCCACGAGCACCGCAGCCAGGTTGTACTGCAGGTTGAGATCGTCAGGATCGAGCTGGAACAGGGTGCGGGCCAGGTTCGAAGCTCGTTGCAGCGAGGTCGTCGCCAATGGCAGGCGGTCGGTTTCCCGGGCCATCGAAGCCAGATTCCTGTTGGCGATGGTAGCGCTCATCCCGAACCGCCAATCTTGAGGCCAGAGCGCAGACATCTCATCAAAGGTAGCAGCGGCGGCCTGGGCAAGATCGATGGCCTCGGTAGGCTGGCCCAGGCGGTAGAGGATGTCGGCATGGGTCAATTGGATACGCGCTTCGATCGATCGAGCAGCGGCAGAATCGGGAAAGTCCCGTCGAATTCCGGCTGCGATCTCACGTGTTTCTCGACAGTCGGGCTCGGCGGACGCAGGCCCGAGGGCTCGCAACATCGACTCCGTCTGATCGCATCGCAGTTCCGCCCATTGCATCCGATATTGCTGGTCACGGGGATATTCCTGGACCAAGCCTTCCAATAACGCGGCCGAGCGGGCGTACAATGCATGAGCTTGATCGAAGCGGTTGATCATGCGGTAAAGATTGGCGGCGCGCCGCAAAGACATGGCTGCTTCGGATCGCAACGACACATCGCGAGGTTGTTGC
>SKVE01000481.1 GCA_007129635.1 Planctomycetaceae bacterium | reverse complement strand
TCGGCGTCTGGACGACCGGATGATCGGCACAACCCAGCGTGTCGGACGACTGGTCGTCCGTGAAGAAAAACACGATGTTCGGACGTTCAGCGGTCAACCCCGCAGGGATCGCCAAAACCAGCGAGCACAAAAAGACGATGGATCGGATGGCTATCACGACGGGCCCCCTTTCAAGATCGACAGTGGTTGGGAATCCTTAGATTCTAACGCAACCGAGCGACCGTGAAAACCAAGCCAAGGAGCTTTGCGTTGTGATCGTCCACCAAACGTAGACCATCCGGCGGTGTCGTCCTGCCGCCGATGACGCGATGATGAATGCAGTTCTTTCGCGATTTGGCCACGTTCGCTCCTCTTCCATCAACCATCGTTGAATCGACCGGCCCGTTCAAGTACACTTGACAATCGCCGAAGAGACTATTTCGATACCAGTTTGTGGAATCGATTCACGGCGGCTAGAAAGTTTTGTCTCATGCCTATCGAAACGAATTGTCCGGGTTGTGGCAGGTTGCTGCGAGTCGGCGACGAGCACGCTGGTCGTCAGGCTCGTTGCCCGATGTGCAACACGATCTACGTTGTTCCAGACAACTACGTTGTTCCAGACAACTACATTGTTCCAGACAACTACATTGTTCCAGACAATGCGGCCGCAGCCGTCGCATCATCAGCATCCCCCGTGGGGCAACCGCAGAGAAATCCGTTCGCCGATCGGGATGACGAGCCGCCGTGGACGAACGCGTCAACAAGCTCGTTTGCACCAGGAATTAGGGGAAATCAAACTCCACATCGTGGCGTATTGATCTTGGTTCTGGGGATCCTGGGCTGGGCATTTGGGTGTTTTTTGGTGGGAGCTTTCGCCTGGGTGATGGGCAACAAGGATTTGCGGGAAATGGATCAAGGACGGATGGATCCGAGCGGACGCGGGTTGACCCACGCCGGCCGGATCCTCGGGATGATCCAGACGTTGCTGACGCTGGCTGCCTTTTTGATCGCGGTGGTTGTGGTCATTTTTGCAGCGGTACTGGCGATATGAAAATCAAATTCAAAGGGAATTGCTCAGATATATCGGTGTTTTCATGATCGAGGCGCACGGAAACGGAGTTTTGCATTCCAGTGTATTGGTCCTGAACCGCTCGTATCTCGCCGTCCGCGTGGTGAATGTGCGGCGGGCGTTCGTCATGCTGTACCGAGCAGCGGCCGAAGTGATTCATATCGACAATGGCACCTATGCCAATTTTGACTTCGATTCCTGGTGTCAGTGGAGCATGTTTGTCAGGGACAACCAGCAGGAAAATGGCGACGGTGAACAGCACGATTGGGTTCGTACCGTGAATTTTCGCATCCAGATACCGCGAGTGATCCGCTTGTTGCATTTTGACCGCTTGCCCCGCCAGCATGTGCGGCTGAATCGAAAAAACGTTTTCGCTCGGGACGTTCACTGCTGCCAGTATTGTGGCCAGAGCTTCCCACCCCATCTGCTGAGCTTTGATCATGTGGTTCCGCGCAGCCGTGGGGGTGCGACCGAATGGGAGAACGTCGTCACTTGTTGCTTGACCTGCAATTCCCGCAAGGGCGACCGAACGCCGACCGAGGCGGGTATGGAATTGCGTCGCCATCCGAATCGCCCCGCTTCTCATCCCCTGCTGCACATCAAGCTGGGCAACCCACGCTACCATGTCTGGCGTCCGTTTCTTGGCCAATCCGGATCGGCGATCGACGTGGGTTGAAGGGGTCGCGTTGACAGTCAGCCCCTACGGCTCTTAAAATTCCAGCTTTTCAGACTTGGTCACCAGGAAAGGGCGTGCGGGGATGAGCAAGGCGACGTACAAGGACGCGGGAGTGGATCTGGACGTCTACGCCCAGTCGATGGCTCGGCTGCCCAAGCTGATGCATCGTACGTTTTCACCGCGAACCTTGAAGCTGGATGGCGGATTCGCCGGCCTGTTTCGATTGGACTTCGACAGCCCTCTGTTCGCGCGGCGGTACATCGATCCCGTGCTGGTCTCGTGTACCGACGGCGTAGGCACCAAGCTGAAAGTGGCTCAGCTATGTGGGCGGCACGACACGGTGGGGATCGATCTGGTGGCGATGAGCGTCAACGACGCAATCTGCTGTGGTGCGGAGCCCTTATTCTTTTTGGATTACGTCGCGATGTCCCACGACGATCCGCCGTTGCTGGAACAGATCGTCCGCGGGATCAGCGATGGTTGTATCACAGCGGATTGCGATTTGTTGGGCGGCGAGACGGCGATCATGCCCGACCTTTACCAGCGGGGAGATTACGACCTGGCGGGATTCTGTGTCGGCGTCGTAGAACGCAAGAATCTGATCGATGGTCGCTCCATCGCCGCAGGGGACACGCTGATCGGGCTCGCATCCAGCGGGCTGCATTCCAACGGGTACAGCCTGGTACGGAAGGTTGTCTTCGACCTGGCCGGCCTGAGCGTGGATCGGCACATTGAAGAGCTGGGTCAAGCGGTGGGCCAGGCTTTGTTGACCCCGACACGGATCTATGTGCAACCGCTTCGCCAAGTGCTGAGGTACTACAAGGTCAAAAACGTCGTCCATGGGATCGCTCATATTACCGGGGGGGGATTGCGAGAAAATCTCGAACGGATCCTGCCACCGGGGCTGCGTATCGAGATCGACCACCAAGCATGGCCGGTTCCTCCCGTGTTCTCCTGGTTGCAGGGTCTGGGCGAGATCGAAGATGGCGAGATGGCTCGCGTCTTTAACATGGGCATCGGGCTGGTCTTGGTGGTCAGCTCGTACTACGCCGAAGCGATTCAGCGCATGCTGCGCGCCATGGAAGTGGACAGTTGGCAGATCGGCGCCGTGGTGGGCGGCTGAAACACGAGGCCGTCGCAAGGATCTGAAATTTGACGCCGTGGATGCCCCATGATAAGATGACGGTTGGTGGAAAGAGTGAAGGCGGTCGTTCGAATGCCGACCGTGATCAACATGTCGTTCTAATTGCAAAGGGGGGCTGGCCATGAAATGTTTCCACGCCAAAGAGTTCATGAAGCGGAACAGTTTGCTGTGCAGTTCTCTGGTCGTGATGCCCATGCTGATGGTTGTTTTGGGCTTGATGGCCTGTGTGAAACATCCCGTGGGCGATCCGGAACGCAGCCAGGTTTCCCCCGAGTTTTCGGGGATGTGGCTTGTGGAGGATTCCCAGGGAACGACCACGCTATTGATGCTTCGCCCGTACGACGAGCGGACCTATTTGGCGGGCATTTTCAGTCACCATGTGGTCAGTGGCAGCGTCAGGCCGATCAGACATGTCGATGGCAAAGCCTGGCTGACGACGTTGGGCGATGCGACCTACATCACGATGGAACCGCTGGTCTGGGCTCATTTTGCGGATTTGACGGACAAGCCGCCCTTCTTGGTCGGCCAGATCGACCGCGTCGAGGATGTACTGAAATTGCGGATGGTCGACGGCGGTCGGGCGCTGGTGAAAGCCGCAGCGGATGGAGACCAGCTCGAGGCGGTTCTACGGGGGCACGGGGACTCGGATTCCGTGTTCTCTGACGAGTTGCTCGAGTTTCGTAGGGTTGACGCATCGCCGAAGGTGGAAGCGGTATTGCGAGCCTTTCGCCCGACAGACTTTCCGGAAGACTGACCTTGCATCCCCATTTGCTCGAGCACCCGCCGATCGGCAGTTACGGTGTCATGATGGCGGGTGCGTGGTTGGTGGGATGGTTTTTGGCGCGCCGGCGTGCGCCCGCTGTGGGCGTCCCGGTCTGGGTGATCGACGGGCTGATGCCCCTGCTGATCGTCGGCATGCTGGGGGGATCACGCCTGGCGGGGCTCGTCGCGCAGCAGTGGTCTCCCGGCTTCTCGAACGATTACCTGCTGCTCGGTGGGATCACCATCGTAGTGTTGACGGTGGTCGTCGTCTCGGCCTGGACGCACATTCCGCTCGGCCGATTGGGCGATGCTTTCACTTTTTCGCTGCCGGCCGGGATCCTCTTGCTGCGTCTGGGTTGCCTGATGGCCGGATGCTGCTGGGGCAACACATGCGGCGACCATTGGCCGCTGGGCGTGACCTATCCGACCGGCAGCCCTGCCTGGCATCAGCAGATATTGACGGGCAGCTTGGCCACCGATTCGCAGCGTTCCCTGCCCGTGCATCCTGTCCCACTGTACGAGGCCGCGGCCCTGCTCGGTCTGCTGGCCGCATCAAAGCTGCTAGACGCCCACTGGCACCGCTGGGGCGAATCGTTCCTGGCGTTCGGATTCAGCTACTGCGTGCTGCGATTCTTGCTGGAATGGCTGCGAGCCGATCATGTGCCGATCATGATCGGGCTGGCCTTTTCGCAATGGGCCAGCCTCGCATGCGCCATCGGGTGCCTGGTGCTTTGGGAAATTCGCAGGCGATGGGCTGCCAGCGGCCGGTGCGAACTGTATCGCCGTTGCACCGGCCAAACGGTTTGACGCGACCACCGTCGCATCGCACTAGGTCAATCCGGTCAGCGGACCACCGCTGCACAGTTCCGGTTTACCGAACGTGTCGATCTCGTGGCCCATCGCGTGAGCCAGTGCCATCAGCAGACGGTTGTGCGGTTCCCGATCGAATCGCATGGCGCGACCCATACGGAAATCCAGACCGTTGCCGATCAGCACGAACGGGATATCGTTCAAGGTGTGCGAGTTGCCTTTGCCCAGCTCGTTCGTCCAGACGATCGTCGTATTGTCCAGCAAGGTCCCCTCGCCACCCGGCTCCGGCGTCTCCTGCAGGCGTTGGACCAGATAGGCCAGTTCTTCGCAATACCAGTGGTTGATTCTCGTGAGTTTATCTTGCGCCTCGGTATTGCTATCGGGCTCGTGGGACAAATCGTGATGTCCTTCTTCGATATCCAGCCACCGCATACGAGCCTGGCCGACCGAGTTGGTGTACTGCAATGTGGCCACCCGCGTCATGTCCGATCGCAGGCTGTTCACCAGCAGCTCGATCTGCATGCGGCTTAACTTCGGCAAGTTGTCGTTGATGTTGCGAACGCCGGGCTCCAGTTCGGGTGCCGAGGACTCGTCGATCTGAGTCCGCGTTTCGCGAAGCTGCTGTTCCATGTTTCGGACGAACGATTCGTGTTCATCCAGCAGCACCTGGTCATCGGGACTGATCACCGATCGGACCTTTTGCAGATCGGCTTGCACATCATCCAACACGCTGGCCAGCTTCTCTTGGTCCTGGACGCTTCCATACAGTCGGGCGAACATCTGGTACGGATCGTCGACAGGAGGGATGGGGCGATTCGGTCCGGCGTAGACCATGCGCGTCCAGGGATCGGCGCGATTGGGGATAGTCAAGCCGAACTCGAGCGATCCAAAGCGAGTGCGAGTCTCGGGCCGACTCTGCAGGAAGTTCCTCAGTTCCTGGTCGATCGATAAACCGCTGGCCCATCCGGCGGGTGTATGCGAGCCGCCCTGGATATTGCCGGGAAACAGCTCGATGCCCGTCAACAGACAGCTCATCCCGCGCATGTGGTTGTCGCCATCGCCCCGGACGCGATTGCTCAGCCCGTGCAAGGTCAACAAGCGATCCTGAAAGGGTGCCAGCGGTTTTAGGCTTTCCTTCAGCGTGAACTGCTCGCCTTGTTCGTCCGGCCAGAAATTCCAGGGTACCACGCCGTTGGGGCTGAACATGATCACCAGCCGCTGCTTGCGCGCCGGTTGGTTGCCGAACCCGAGACTCGGCAGGTTCCAGATGAACGGCGTCGCAGCCGCCGTGAGCCCCAGATCCCGAATAAAGTCGCGCCGCGTTTTTGTCGCTGTCATCGCTCACTCCTCGCTTGCGGCCCCGCCCGGCTGGAGAGCGGTGGCTGTCATGATAGAAACCATCAACTTCTGGATGTGGTAATCCGAATCGACAAACTGATTCGTCAACTCATCCAAGTTGGTTGAACTATAGGCAGGGACCGGTTGTTTTGCCAGATGGTGAAACAATTGTTGGGCAAAGCTGCGAGCCACCTCGTCGCTGTCCGCCAAGTATTCGGCCATTTGCCGGGCCCCGACGAATTCGGCGAGTGCACCTTCGACCGGTCGATACGAACCCGACGCGTCGATGGGTTGCCCGCGTTCGGTGTCGCGAAATCGCCCGACGGCATCGTAATGTTCCAGGCTGAAGCCCAGCGGATTGATCATGCTGTGGCACGCTTGGCACGCTTCGCTGCGGGTCTGGATAGCGATTCGTTCGCGAGTGGTCAGACTAGGGGCCAGCGTTTCGTCATCTGGAGCCACGGCGATTGGCGGCGGGCGAAGCGCTCGGCCTAACACACCGCGAAGCAAAAACACGCCCCGATGGATCGGCGAACTGACTCGCACATAAGCAAATCCAGTCATCAAAAATGGATGCGTCAAGACCCCGGCCTGCTGTTGGGGGTCGCATGCGACCTGTTGGAAACCGTCCAGGTCCTGATCCACCGTCAAGCCGTAGAAGCTGGCCAGCCGCGGATTGACGAACATATCGTTGGTCAACAGCAACTGGCGGAAATCCGATTCCGGACTCCAGGCAACATGGTCCAGCAGCAGATCCAGCGAAGTCATG
>SKVE01000054.1 GCA_007129635.1 Planctomycetaceae bacterium | reverse complement strand
GCATTGACAGCATTTCGCAAGGTTACGATCGAGGCCACGAAAACACGATGAATCGTGAACTCCAACGAACACGACTCCCGACCCCGTTGGCCTCATTCCTGCAACGTCACGTTGACTGACAAGAAAGTCCTGGCCGGGTGCTTACGAGGAAGCGATGCTCGTCGATGGGGTGGTCATGTTGGCGGTGGGAAGCTGCATGGGCGGTGCTTGGTAGACCGGCAACCGGATGGTGAATGCGGTACCCACGCCGACGGTGCTTTCAACGCGAATACGGCCGCGATGCGATTCGATGATGTGCCGACAGGCACTCAGCCCCAATCCCGTGCCGCCTTTGCCACTGGAGTCCGGCCCCTGCTTGGTACTATAGAAGGGCTCGAAAATCCGGGGCAGTTTTTCCGCGGGGATGCCGCATCCCGTGTCTCGGATCATCAGATCGACCGTGGCGTTGTCTGCGGAATGCTCCAGGCGAACGATCAATCGACCACCGTCCGGCATGGCCTGGCGAGCATTGATCAGCAGGTTCAAGATCACCTGCTGGATCTGATTCCCCACGGCACAGGCACGAGGCACCGAATCCAGGTTCGTTTCGACGCTGATTCGATGGTTGCGCAACTCCCGCTCCAACAGCACCAGCGATTCTTCGACCAACTTGGCCAGATCCGTCGGCTCGAACGATTCCGAGCGGTTACGGGCCATGCCCAGCACGGAATTGGTAATCTTCGCCGCTCGTTCTGCCGCTACTAGCACTTTCTGAAACGCCTTGTCCCGCGTGGCTTCGTCCTTGTGGCGAAGCCCCATCTTGGCATAGTTCAGGATCGTCATCAGCACGTTGTTGAATTCGTGCGTCGTTGTGCTCACCAGTTCGCCCAACGCGGTCAAACGCTGAGCCTGGATCAGTTTCTGCTGGACGATGGCCAATTGTTGTTCGGCCGTCAGTGCTTCCTGGTCGCCTCGGGTCGTCATCAAGCTTCCTCGGTCTTCCTCGCCGCCATCGCTAGACTCGGTAGTTCATCGCCATTTTGACTCGTTTGCCTGGTCGCCGATGAACTTCGCGTCTTGCCGATTCGACTTGCCTTAACTCGTTACCTGAAAGGTCCTTACGTGTTTTAGTGGTATCGACGGATTGAACTGGGCAACTCAAGCCGAAGCGGTTATAATCAGGCTTGGCCCTTGGGGAACAGCCACGGACTTTGGCGAATGGATAAGCTAGGATGCATACCGTTGAATTACTTGAACATGCGCTTTCGGTAGCCGAACAACTGGGCTATCGTGTGCGTCAGGAATGGCTTGGTGGAACGGGCGGCGGCGCTTGCGAATTTGCAGGTAAAAAATGGATCTTCGTCGATCTGGCATTGAACAGTGCGGAGCAACTACAGCAGGTACGTGATGCGTTGAAGGCGGACCCCGGCGTTTACACACTGGATCTGTCGCCTGCCATGCGCCGGCTTTTGGAGATTCGCCGTGCCGCGTAGCAGTCGTGCTGCCGGACCTGAAGGAAAGGGCGGACGATGAAGATTCGAGTCGTCGTAACGGGACGCAACTACCACACGGCATCCCCCTTGCCGGAGGCCATCGATTTAGCGCCTTCGCAGGGCGTGGATGATGCGTTAGCCGTGCTGGCAAGCCATCTTCCCGAGGATCAGAGTTTTCCTGCCAGTTGTTTGCTGGTGGTTTCGGGGCAACATCTGGGTACGATTTCCGAGCACCGGTCGTGCGAGCTTCGCGATGGCGATGAACTGGCGTTAATCGCGCCGGTGGCCGGTGGGTGCTAGCACTTTCCGTCAGAAAAGGAGTTGGCAACCGCAAGAATCGGTCGCCAGTACAAGGATGTACGTCGACTTGTCATCCCGTTGGATCGTCACCACGCTGCTGATGGTGTTGCTGGCGCAAAGCGTGTCCGCAGCTTCGGACCCGGCCATGGAAGCGTACCAGTCGGCCGAAGAACTGGTCGCCGCAGCACACTGGGAGCGAGCGGAAGCGAAACTAACGGATTTGATCCGGCGGTTTCCGGAGCATCCACGCGCCGCCAGTGCATGGCTTCTGTTGGCCGAGATACACATTCAGACCAAGGACTATCCGGCCGCCCGACAGTCGTGTCTGGAGTTCTTGACCCGTTATCCCGAACATCGATCCGCTAGCCGTGCCCTGTTTCGCGCCGCCGAAGCAGCAAGGCTGGCAGGAGGGACGGACCAGGCACTGGAGGACTTCAAGCGGTTTCACGACCAATTTCCAGACGACCAGCTCAATGCGTTCGTCTTCTATCACCTGGGCGAATTGGCGATGGCACGTCGCGACTGGGTGAAGGCGCGGCACTGGCTGCTGGAAGGTTTGCAAGCCTTTCCAGATGGCCCGGTGCGTCATGAAACCCGTTTTCTGCTAGGTCGCTGCCTGGAGATCCAAGGACAGGTGGACGCGGCTCGAAACCAATACCGGCAGTTGGTCCAAAGCGGTGACCGCATGGCCCAAGACGCGCAGGTCCAATTAGGCAATTCGTATTACACGCGAGGCCGATACGACCAGGCAGCGATCGAATTCCAGCAGGCGATCACCCTTTCTCCTGACGGAGACCGCACGATTCAAGCTCGCTATTGGCTGGGCATGTCCCATGTGGCTCGACAGCGTTGGGCGGAGGCGATCGAGACCCTAAACGAATGCATCGCCGACCATCCGGAACACGAACTCATGCCCGCCATGGCGTTCTGGTTAGCCGAAGCCTACCGACGACACGGGGATCTAGAAGCAGCCCAGTCGTGGTACCAGCGCACCGCGACCGACTGGCCAGCCAGTGCCTGGGCGGACGATAGCTGGCTGGCCTTGATCCAAGCCGCCTTTGCTGCGGGCGATGACGATACCGTCCTGGAGCATGCCGAGCAGTTTGAGCTGGACCATCGCGCAAGTCCCCTGCGGACTCGTGTCCGGCAACTGGTCGGCCGTGCGTGGTTCCGGCAAGAGCGGTTTGACGAAGCCGTTCGGGTGCTGAGCGAAATCGTTTCGGACACCAATCCGAGCAAGACACAGGAAATCGGCCAAGTCCCAGTGGAAACACCCGCGACATTGGCGATCGAGCAGCAGACCTTGTACTATCTGGCTCAAGCCCACCTGGGTAACCAGCAACCTCAGGCCGCGCTGCAAGTCCTGGGCAGAATCAACCCCCAGACGGCCTCGCACGACACGCAACGCGGCGCTGCCGTGGCTCGAACCGTCGCCCTGATCGAACTACGCCAGTTTGACGAAGCCATCGCGCTGCTGCAGCCGATGCTGGTCGATCCCCAGCACCACGACGACGCGGACAACATCCGCCAGCATCTGGTGATGGCCCATGCGCGGTTGGACCAACTGGACCAGGCATTGGAGTTGGCCGAAGCGATTTCAGGAACGCAACCGCGAAAGAAACTGGCTTGGCAAGCGATCCATGAATTGGCCGAAGCGGCTTATCGGGCGGAGCGTTACGAGATCGCGGAACGTCATTTCCGCGAATTGACCGACGACCAGACGTCCGAGGCTCATCAGGCTCGTGGCTGGTCCGGCATCGGCTGGGTCCATTACCAGCAGGGTGACCTGAACGCGGCGGCCAGTGCGTTCGGCCAGGTCGTGGACCAGCACCCGTCCAGTCGTCTGGCGGCCGAATCGCGGTTGATGCAAGCCAAATCTTGGCACCAAGCGGGACGAACGGACGAAGCGTTGGCAGGCTATCGTCGTCTGATCGCTGCGCCGGATGTAGAGGAGTATCGGGCGGACGCTTTCTTCGATGCCGCGGGATTGATCGAGTCCCAAGGCGATCGAGAGGCCGCGTTGCTGATGCTGAATCGGTTGATCGAAGAATACCCGGGTTTCGAGGAGATCGACGCCGCTTTGTACCGTCAGGCGTGGCTACTGTACGACCTGCAGCGGCCGATCGAAGCGAACCGCCTCTTTCAGAGGATCAGCGATCAGCATCGGTCCAGCCAGTACTGGGCGGATGCGACCTATCGACTGGCTGAAAACGCTGTCCGCGATCGACGTCCGGCCGATGCGGAACGTTTGCTGGCACGCTTGGTCGCCGCCAGTGAAACGGGGCCGGAGATCCTGGTCCATACGCTTTACCTCCAAGGCCAGTTGGCTGCGTCCGCCGGGCGATGGGACCAGATCGCCGCGCCGTTGGAGCGGTTGCTGGCTGTGGCTCCCGATTCGCCGCTGCGACTGCCCGCGGAATATTGGTTGGCCGAAGCACGGTTCCAACAGCGGCAATGGGATCGCGCGGCCGAAAGTTACGCACGATTGGACGATGGGATCCGGACGCATCGCGAACCGTGGATGGCCATGATCCCGCTCCGCCGCGCCCAGATCCTGGTCGAACAACAGCGGTGGGACGAAGCGTATGAGCTGGCGAGATCGATCGCCCAGCGGTATCCCGGCTTTCGTCAGCAATACGAGGCCGATTATGTCGTCGGTCGCTGTTTGGCCATGAAAGCCAGATTCGACGAAGCACGCCAGTGGTACGAACGTGTCGTCCGCTCCGCCGAGGGTGGCCAGACCGAGACGGCCGCCAAGGCGCAATGGATGATCGGCGAATCCTACCTTCATCAAAAAGACTACGCCCAAGCAATCCACGCCTATCAACGCGTGGAAGACCTGTTCGAATTTCCTCGTTGGCAAGCCGCGGCGCTATTGCAGGCCGGGAAGTGCTACGAACTGCAAGGCGAATCCGAAGAGGCCGCTTTGGCCTTTGCCCGCATCGTGCGAGTCTATCCCGATACGAGTTATGTTCGCGAGGCGTCGCAGCGATTGCGGCGTTATCGCCCTGAAACCGGCCAGAGACCCGACTCATAAACTCCCGCACTGATCCGATGACAAAATCATCAAGGATGATGACGATGAATCAAATCTGGCGAACAAACGGCTGCTGTGGCAAACCGAAAACGCATGACGTGGCAGCGAAGTGGCATGGGAGCGCTGTCGCCCTGCTTGTTCTGCTGGTCCTGCTAGCCCACGGCAGTTCCTACGCCGATGCTCAACAGCCCACACCGCCACCGTTTCCGGCGATCGAGCCTGTGAGTTTCCCGGATGCGGGATTGCCGGAACACACGATCCCGACACAAAACTTGTTGCAAGTGATCCGCGATGGCGGGCCGCTGATGCTGCCGATCGGTATCTGCTCGTTCATCCTGATGGTTTTCGTCTTCGAACGATCGATCAGCTTGCGGCGGGGTCGAGTCATTCCGCGGCCGTTTGTCAAACGGTTTTTGCAGCAGATCCGCGATGGAGAACTGGATCGGGAGACGGCGTTGGAGTTGTGCGAGCGGAATCGCAGCCCGATATCCGAGATATTTGCAGCGGCCGTACGGAAATGGGGACGCCCGTCGGTCGAAGTCGAACAAGCGATCATCGATGCGGGCGAACGAGTCACGAACAACCTGCGACGGTACCTGCGAGTGCTGAACGGCGTGTCCACGATCAGCCCGCTGCTGGGCATGCTGGGGACCGTGCTGGGGATGATCCGCGCCTTTAACGCCATCGCGACAGCCGATGCGATGGGCAACCCCGAGATGCTGGCCGGCGGGATCAGCCAGGCGCTGATCACAACCGCTGCGGGGCTGAGCGTCGCGATTCCAGCGCTGATCGCCTACCTGTATTTTTCGGGGCGAGTCGACCAGTTGATCATGACGCTGGACGAATTGGGCCAGCGATTGGTCGTCTCGGTCGCAGGAGATATCCCGGGCGGTCGCGCGGAAGGTGAACGGACCGCTGGCAAACCGGATCGGCGACGGCCGGCAGCATGAGCCGTTGCAAGATCTACGCATAAGACGTGTGGGCGAAGTAGGAGACGAGGAAACACGGATGCCGCTGAAAACGAATTTCGATGAACAGCCGTCGATGAATCTGACCCCCATGATCGATATCGTATTCCTGCTGATCATCTTCTTCATGGTAGGGACGCGATTCGTCGAGATGGAGCGGAATATCGCAGTCCAGGTTCCCGCCGTCCGCGACGTGCAAACGCTTAGCCCGCCGCCGGAACGAAGGGTGATCAATGTTTATCGGGACGGACAGATTTCGCTGGACCGCCAACCGGTGACGCTGGATCAGTTGACTTCGAAATTGACCATCGGCCGACAACAGTATGCGGAATTGGGAGTCATTGTTCGAGGCGATGCGGAAGGTACGTTCCAGAACGTCGCCAGCGTCTTGAACGCATGCCGTCAGGCCGGGATCGCCGAGATGGGGATCTCCGTTCGGATGGCCAGCCACCGTTAATGCCACCGGCTGCCGCGACGCGAGCCAGAGAATTACGGCTCGCGAGGCTGCCGCGGCCGTTCGAGAAATACCATGGAAACAGGGTTCGACAATCTGGTCCAGGAAGCAACGGCGGTCGCCAAGCCCAGCGAGCAGATCGTCTGGCTGCTGGTCGGCGCTGCCGCGTTGGGACTGGCCCTGCTGGTGCTGATGCGGACTCGCTGGGGGCAAGCCAAGCCGCTGTCGGTGTGCATGGTGCTGTCGATCTTGGCTCACCTGCTGTTGATGGTCTACGCCTACTGCTCTCAGACCTTTGTGGCGGTTCCTCAAACAGGCCGAGAGCAGATCGTCCAGGTGAATCTGCTG
>SKVE01000050.1 GCA_007129635.1 Planctomycetaceae bacterium | reverse complement strand
TCTCTCGGCGACCGAAGGCATCGCTTTCGTCCAGCCACCTGTTGCTCAACCGCTGGGGCATGTCGTCTGTCAGATCTGCGGCGAACCGATCGTAGATGACTTGGTCTTCTGCTGCCATTGCAAGACCCCCCACCACCGAGACTGCTGGCAATACGTCGGTCGTTGCAGCGTGTTCGGGTGTGGCGAGATCCATTTCGAGATTCCTCGACCAGCCGTCGCGATTCCCAAGCGGACCAAGGATTGATCCGCACAAGACCCGGATCCTTGGACTCTTGTCGAAAGCCGTCGCCAGCGGTAGTCTGATCCAAGAGTCAAGTACCTGCCCTTTTCCGCCATTTCCTCTCGCGAAAGGAATGATGTGGATCGAACGAAGCAAGAGCGGTTGGATGCCATTTTGTCGTCGCCCAGTTATCGTCTGGCGGAAGAGGATACGCAGTTGCTACGGCACGCGGACATGCGCTCGGTCCGGATCCAATTGGAACTGCAAAAGGTCGAACTGTACCTGAACCGCCATCAAATCCAGTCGACCATCGTCGTTTTCGGCGGGACTCAGGTCGTCGAGCGACCCGAGGCGGAACGCAAGCTATTGAAAGCTCGGCAGGCACTGGCCGAAATGCCGGAAGACCCGCCTCGTCGCCGAGCCGTCCAGCGGGCTGAACGGATTCTGGCCAAGGCGGACTATTACGACGCGGCTCGCGAGTTCTGTCAGTTGGCCTCGCAGACGTGCCAGGACGAGGGGAAATGCGACTATGTGGTGGTCACCGGCGGCGGTCCGGGGATCATGGAGGCAGCCAATCGCGGAGCCTTTGATGTGGGCGCCAAATCGATCGGCTTGAATATCACCCTTCCAGAGGAACAACAGCCGAACGCCTATGTGACCCCCGAGCTGTGCTTCTTGTTCCACTACTTCGCGATCCGCAAGATGCATTTTTTGATGCGAGCCAAAGGTCTGCTGGTCTTTCCCGGTGGATTCGGGACGCTGGACGAATTGTTCGATGCCCTGACGCTCCGCCAAACCCAGCGGATGCAACCCATCCCGATCGTGCTGTTCGGGCAGGATTTCTGGAGCCGGGTGATCGATTTTCAGTTCCTCTGCGACGAAGGGGTGATCGCCGACCAAGACCTGGAACTGTTCCATTACGCGGAAACCGCGGCGGAAGCCTGGGATCTGATCTCTCGGTTCCACGAACAGGTGTCCGAGGACTTCTAGAAACCTCGGTTCGTCGGCGCGAAGAATTAAAACAACTTTCCGATCTAAAAATAGTAAAGTATTGCCTGCAAAGTACTTAGGGCATTCTTTCTGCCTGTAGACACTTCGATATTTTCTATGAATATTTACAATATTTTCTATTAGTCGATTTGTGAACTCATTGCGTAGGATAGGCAGAGCATCGAGGAGATCAAGCAGGATCGAGGAAGCAGGGAAAATGCGGGTTCAGATTATAGATCGAACTGGGGATTTGGCCGAGCAGGATTTGCAGGCCTTGGAGCGTCGTTTGCTTTTCCAGTTGACTCGATATGGAACCCGAATTGATCTTGTTCGTCTGGAATTTGACAAGCAGCGAGAGACGACCCGTTCGCTGCTTCGTTGTCGGGGGCTGATCACGACCCAGGACGACCGCCAGGTTCGCGTGGACGATACGGACCACGAGTACTGCCGCTGCGGTTTCCGCGTCGCGGATCGTTTGAGCAGGTCGATGGCACGATTAGTCCATCCGCAGGGTTTTCACCGAGGTCCGTTGCCCGCGCTGCAAGGCGTGGGGTTTCGAGCGTCTGTCACGAGGAGGGGGTAAACAATGGTCGCCACAGCAGCAGCGAACATGCTACAGGAAAGAACCGATACGCATCCTGAGATCGTTGGGGTTTGGAGCGATCACGGCCGGTACCAGCGCCCCGGCTTGCACGGCTCGACCAATCGCTGTTGCGCCGCCGCTCGTCCTCATCGGTACGAGTTGGAGCGAGCTGGCTGGATCAAGCAGATGGAGATTTCCTACATCCACCATCCGGACTTCGACCGACCTTCGTTTCATCGCGAGCTGCGTCATCCGGTCCGCAGGCAGCAGACGAAATCGTCGTCCCAATCACCGACGAAAGAGTTGCCCGCCTACGTGGCGGAACTGTACCGCACGCCTTTGCTGAACCGCGAGGAGGAAGGACAACTGTTCCGTCGTATGAATGGTTTGAAGCACGCTGCGAAGGAGATCCAGGCTCGCCTGGACGTCCTGGCTCCCGACCAAGCCGATATGCGACAATTCGAGCGTTGGATCGAAGAGGCCGAGCAGGTCAGGAACATGATTGTCGAGGCCAATTTGCGTTTGGTGTTCTCTTTGGCGAAACGCTTCGCCGGCGCGGACTCGGATGAATTCCACGAATACGTCGCCGAGGGCAATGTGGCGTTGATGCGGGCTGTCGTGCTGTTCGATTATGCTCGAGGCAACCGCTTCAGCACGTACGCGCACCATGCGATCCGCCGGCAGCTTTTGCAGCGGATCCAAGCGGAGTCGCGACGGCGCGAGCGATTTGTTTCAGGTGGAGAGGAAGCAGCGGAGGAACTGGATCGAGACGACGGGGGGGCGATTCGGGACGACGAACGGGTCCATGTCGCCAAACTAGCAGTGCTCGAATTGATGCCTTGCTTGACCGATCGCGAGCGGGCGGTGATCGAAGTTCGTTTCGGTCTGGGCGATCATCAGAAGCCGCAGACCTACGAAGAGATCGGCCGCCGGATGGGCGTCAGCAAGGAACGGGTACGCCAACTGCAGATGCGTGCCTTGCAAAAGATGGCGCGAACGGCCGTCGACAACTCAGCGGTGGTGGCCTGGGAAGAAGCCGTCTGACCATGCGCCGCCTTGTGCTCTTGATCCTACTGCTGATGGTGGCTGCTGGTGCGCTGGCTTGGTTGTCTTCGCGGCCGGTCGACACCACACCTCCGCAAGCGATCCTGGACGATATTCAGCCCGACCGGCCCCTTTTTGCGGATGACAAAAAGATGGTCACGTTCGTGCTCGAAGACGCCGAAGGTGACATCCCGACGTTCTTCCTTTTCACCGGCGAGGATCAGACCACCACCGCGATGGGCATCAACACCTTGCGCGGAACGCCTAACGATCAGGGAGTCGAGATCCGTTTCGAAGCGATCCGATTCCGACGGGACGAGCAGGATGCCGATCGGCTGTGGGTGCGGGCCGTCGGAATCGTGAACGAATTGGAGGGAAAGACCCCGGTGTCGTTGGATGCGCTTCAGGCTGGTGAAACACTCGAGCTGCACTTCTACGACGAAATTCGTGTCCCGCTGCTGGTCCATGTGCTGTACGAGATCTTCATGACGATCCGCTACGATGCCCAGACGCAGGAACTGACGCTGACCGATGCCAGCGGCAGCATTCATTGGAAGATGCTAGGATCCGACGCGATGGACCGTGGCAAACTGGGCTCGGTTGTCCGAGGACGGCGAGGCGACTACCCCGAAAAAACCGTCTTGAACTTTTGACCTTGCGCCAGGATCGCGCGACACGGCCACCGTTCCCGGCGGTTCGATCAAGCGATCCGATCCACGCGAATCGAACGGGCGTCGTTGTTCACCTGGTGCGGATCCAGGCGGCACGGGAGTAGCTTGCGGAGGTTTCCTGCGGCGGCGGCCATCCCCCAGCGAACGGAATCGACGGGGTTGCGACCGGCACGGAAAGCCCAGGCGATTCCTGCCGCCATGGCATCCCCCGAACCGATCGGATTGACGACCTGGTCGACCGCCAGTGGATGCAATCGATAGGCCTCGCCCGGCAACGTCACCCAAACCGGCCCATGCCCCTGAGTCACCACAACCGCACGGGCTCCACGCTGGTTCAATCCGTGCATGGCGTCGACCAACTCGCGATCATCGTCTAAACAACGACCGAGTGTCTGAGCCAGTTCTTCACGATTGGGTTTGATCACTGCCGGTTGTAAATCCAGTACGGACAGCAGACCAGCGCCACGGAAATCCAGCACCATCGGGCAAGCGACTTGTTCCAGCAGCCGTCGGTAGTAGGAATCGGGCGTTCCGGTCGGCAACGATCCCATCAGTACCACGACCTGGGCACCGGCCGCTTCGGCCGCGAACACGCGGCAGAATTCGTCCAGTTCCTCCGATTCCAGCGCGCGTCCGTTTTCGACCAATTCTGTGATCGTCCCGCCCTGGCGATCGACAATCGTCGTACAGACTCGCGTCGAAGCTTTCGTCGGCACCCAACGAAAGGGGATGCTCATAGCCTGGAATTCTTCCGAGATGGCTCGCGACGCTGCTCCGCCCATCGTCGACAGGACCAGGCTGGTGCCCCCCAGGTGATGAGCGGCAATGCCTGCGTTCAGCACTTTCCCGGAACCGCACCAGAGGGCGTCGTTCGCACGATTGACCTGGCCGATGCGAAGTCCATCGATCAGCAGGATCTGCTGCCAGGCCGGGGTCAAGCCAGCGGTTAGAATCATGGGTTGATTTCTCCGAAATCAAACAGGTTGATCCGTTTTATCAACGCGATCGGCGACGGAACAATGGGCCGACGTTTTTTCTTTTTTTTATAGGCTTGACTCGCAGAAGCGGACCGAGCATAATACTGGAAGAACGGCGTTCGTTTGTGCTCCCTCATTCTCAACCAATTCTGTTCACGGGAGGGCTACGATGCAAGTGCCACCGGGCTTTTTGACGCGAGGAGCAACATCTTAGGTTGCTTCTCAAAAGGTCGTGTTTGGGTTGTATCACGCGGAAGGCTCCAAGGCGTCGGCTGACCCAGCTTGTGCGGTTTGGATGTCATCTGCCAGGCTCTTTGCAGGAGATCGTTTGTTTACCATTTACAAGCGGCGAGAGTCCTCCTCGATGTACCTTGCCAAGGTCGCGAGTACCGAGGATGTTTGTTGAAAGAGAATGCGTCCCGCATGATTCTGCACTCGACGTTCGCTCACGGCGCTTGCCGTTTTGACGACGCGAGCTGAGCCCTAAGCGGGTGTTGCACGACGATTCTCGATTCAACTGGCGGAGTCGGGCCGGCGGATTCTCCCATCAAATCTCTTTAGCCCTGGGCACAGACTCCTGTGTCGAGGGCTTTTTTATTTCTTGTTTACTGAGTGCCATGGGTGGTCAACGGCTTCTGCCCGCTGGCTTGCTGGGTTCCGGTAACCAGCTCGAATTGTTCGCGGCACGCACGTGCGATGCCTTGGGCGTCCAGTCCCAGATCAGCGAGCAATTCGGCTCGTTCCCCGTGTTCCACAAAGCGATCGGGAATACCCAAACGTCGCAGGTGCCGGGTATCGAGTCCCAGATCGGATGCCAGTTCCAGGACGGCGCTGCCAAACCCGGCGGCCAACGCTGCTTCCTCGACAGTCACCACGAACGAGCATTCGCGCAACGCTCGCTGAATCACTTCCCGATCCAATGGTTTGACGAACCGAGCATTGACGACACCGATATCCAAGCCCTCGCGACGCAGGCGATCGGCAGCCCAAATGCAATCGTTCAACAACGCCCCGAAGCTCAAGATGACCCCATCAGCGCCCCAGCGACACACCTCGGCTTGTCCCCACTCGATGGATGGTCGATCGCCGGGGATCGTTTCCGTATCGGCCTTCGGGTAGCGAAGTGCGCACGGTCCATCGTGAGCCAGGCTGAATTCGAGCATGGCGTGCAGATCGTAAGGATCGCCCGGTGCCATCACGGTCATCTGAGGAAACAGTCGCAGGTAACCTACGTCGAAAACACCATGGTGCGTCGGCCCGTCCGGACCGGTCAAACCGGCTCGGTCCAGCGCAAACGTCACGGGCAGATTCTGCAAGGCGACTTCCTGAAAGATCTGATCGAAACTGCGTTGCAGGAAAGTGCTGTAGATGTCGACGATCGGCCGTAGCCCGACCTTGGCCTGGCCCGCTGCGAACGCGACGGTGTGCGATTCGCTGATCCCCGTGTCGAAGAAGCGATCAGGGAACTCGTCCCGGACCGGTTCCAGCTTGTTGCCCTGGCACATCGCAGCGGTCATCACCGTAACCCGATCGTTACGCTGCATCTGCCACAGAATCGCATCCCGAGCGACCTCGGTAAACGATCGCTTGGGCTTGCTGGACGACGCCGTTGTCGATTTCCCGTTCAGTGCGGGAGGGGTATGAAAAAAAACAGGATCCTCCGCCGCCGGCTGGTAACCGTGACCTTTTTCGCTGACCACATGCAGCAGGATCGGGCCTTTCAATTCGCGAACCATCCGCAGGTACTTGCGGAGGATGGCGATATCGTGTCCGTCGATCGGCCCCAGGTACCGAAAGCCCAATTCTTCGAACAGCATGCCGCCATGCAAACCGGCTTTCATGCCTTCTTTCAACTGCGCCAAAAACCGTTCGGTCGGATCACCCAGCAACGGCACCTTCGTCAGGATTCGCGTGACCTCGTTCTTCAGCCCCGAGTAGAAAGGCGTCGTGCGCAACCGATCCAAGTAGCTTGCCAGCCCTCCCACTCGCGGACAGATGGACATTTTGTTGTCGTTCAGGATGACCAGCAGGTCCTTATCCAAACCGCCCGCATGATTCATGGCTTCGAACACGATGCCGGAAACGAAGGCGCCGTCG
>SKVE01000637.1 GCA_007129635.1 Planctomycetaceae bacterium | reverse complement strand
TTGCTGGGTTTCGACGGCGATCTGATCACAGAGGAGAACTGGGAAGCCGTCTACGATACGGCGACCGAGAAAATGGCGCAAGTCGACTGGGCCGACCAGGTACTGCGAGCCAGCCATTTGGAGGCGGTGTTCCTGACCAACGAATTCGATGATCCGCTGGAGGGCTTCGACACCCGCGTCTACATCCCCTGCTTGCGTACCGATGATCTGGTGTTTCACCTAGCCCGAAACGCTGTGCGCGAACGGCTGGAACGGGCGACCGATCGATCGATCGATGGCGTGGGAACGCTGCGCGAGGCCATCGGGCGGATCTTCGAGCATTTCACGTCTCGCGATGTCCGCGCCTGTGCGATCAGCCTGCCACCCGACTTTGCGCCCCAGCAGGTTTCGCAAGGTCGAGCGGAAACGGCGTTGCAGAGCGTCTTCAGCCAAGGCATGGATGCCGCACCGTCGCACCGCCAAGCGCTCAGCAACTTCGTGTTCTGGACGCTGGCCGAATTTTGTGCGGAACACCGACTGCCGTTCGATTTGATGATCGGCGTGAACCGAGGCGTCTATGCGGATGGTGTCTTTCAGGGCCAGGACTTGTACGACAGCCGAGTCTCCCTGATTCAGTACCAGCAATTATTCAACGCCTTCCCACAGGTGACCTTCCCCGTGTCGGTGCTGGCCAGTGTGACCAACCAGGAATTGACCAGCTATGCCTGGATCTTCCCCAACGTGGTGACCAACGGCCACTGGTGGTACTCCAATACGCCCACGTTCATCGAGCACGACCTGGCAGCTCGATTGGAAGCTGTCCCCGAGACCAAGCAGATCGGTTACTACAGCGACATGTATAAACTGGAGTTCGGTTTGCCCAAATTCCGCATGTACAAGCGCATCCTGGCCAAGGTGCTGGCCGAACGGTTCGTGGTCGATCGCGCCTGGTCGGAAGAGCGAGCTGTGGCGTTGGGTAGGCGTCTGTTGCGAACGAATGTCGAGTCGGTTTTCGATTGCGGCGGCGAAACGACCATCGAACTATTCGACGCCGACGCATGAACGATCGGCGTTCCGCGCTGGCCTTCGCCCGCGAGCTGTTGGCAGGCTGCAGGCACCGTTGGTTGCCGCGGGTGGTCCAGGCGGGAACCGACCTGGTGCTGCCGCCGGCCTGTAACTTCTGCGGACGGAGCATGGATCGGCCCGGTCGCCAGCCGCTGATCTGCGAACCGTGCCGTACGGACTTTGTGGACCGAACCCTGCCCGCGTGCCTGCGATGTGCGGCACCGGTGCACCCGTTCGATCAAGGCCCCGATTGCCCGCGATGCCGCAAACGGCGCTACGCGTTCCAGGCGGCCGTTGCCATGGGTATCTACCGCGACCGGCTGCGCGAGGCGGTGATTCGGATGAAGCAGCGAGTCCACGAGCCGCTGACGATCTCGATGGGCTACCTGCTGGCCGAAACGATGTCCCAGACCATCGGCGACCATCAACCCGATCTCCTGGTGCCCGTTCCCACCTACTGGCTGAAGCGGTTGCGGCGAGGCGTCAACGGCCCCGAATTATTGGCGGAAGCCCTCGGGTCGCGTCTGTCGATCCGTACCGTCAAAGGATTGTTGTACAGCCGCAGAAGCACCAAGAAACAGGGAACGCTGTTACCCGTCGAACGTCTCCGCAATGTCCGCGACGCATTCGGAGTCAGACGACGTGGGCGTCTGCAAGGCGCGAGCGTGATGCTGATCGACGACATCATGACCACCGGAGCAACCGCTAGCGAGGCCGCCCGCACCCTACGCAAAGCCGGAGCAAGTCGCGTGACCGTGTTGGTCGTCGCCCGCGGCGTCGGTGCCGACCACCCGGCCTAGTCCCCCAAAAGTGATGTACTGCCAGCACGAGTTGCCTTAGTGACTGGCGGCCCCGCCGCGACAAACTCTTTACGGGCAGTCAACTCGCTCTTACAATGGGGCGACGCGAAGATCGGCGAAAGGCCGTTCCCAGGAAAAACCTGAAAAGGGTAGTCCAGATGCGGTTGACCCACAGAAATCCAGCCCGAAGTATCACGGCGTGCTTCTTGCTGATCACCGTGCCGTGGACCATCGGCCGGCTCTGCGCGGCACAGGCGGCTGATCCACCAAACTCTGCGCCCTCGCTGCCGGTGGTTCTTTCTGCCAGCGAACTGAGCTATCCGCCGTTCTGTTTCGTTGGCCAGGATGGTGAAGCAACCGGCTTTTCCGTAGAACTGATGCGCGCTGCTCTGGCCAAGATGGGGCGTGAGGTGACTTTTCAGACCGGTGTCTGGCACGAGGTGCGGGGCTTGCTGGAGCGGGGCGAAGTCCAGGCACTGCCTCTGGTCGGGCGTACTGCGGAACGGGAATCGCTGTTCGAATTCACCTTTCCTTATGTGTCCCTGCTCGGCGCCGTCGTCGTGCGGGACGAAGACACCTCGATCCGCAGTTTCTCTGATCTGGCCGGTAAGCAGGTCGCCGTGATGAAAGGCGACAACATGGAGGAGTTCCTGCGGCGCGACGAACATGGATTCCAGATCCATACCACGGACACGTTCGAAGACGCGTTGCGCCAGTTGTCTGCCGGTCAACACGATGCGGTGGTGATTCAACGTTTGGTCGCGTTGCGGCTGATTCAGGGAACCGGCTTGAAGAACCTTCGCGTCCTGAACCAATCGGTCCCGGAATTCCGGCAAGATTTCTGTTTCGCCGTGAAATTCGGCGACCGCGAGACGCTGGCGCTGCTGAACGACGGGCTGGGAGTGGTATTTGCGGACGGAACCTATCGACGTTTGTATTCGAAATGGTTTGCCGCGCTCGATATACCCTACGGTCGCCGCATTGTGGTCGGCGGGGACCATAACCTCCCACCTCTCGAATTCCTGGATGGGCGTGGTCGTCCGACCGGGTTCAATGTCGATCTGACTCGCGCCATTGCCTCCCAAATGGGGCTGGACATCCAGTTTCGGCTGGGGCCCTGGTCGGAGATTCTCCAAGGACTGGAAGATGGCGAAATCGATGTGGTACATGGGATCTTCTATTCGACGGAACGGGATAAGAGATTCGATTTCGCGCCCCGGCACTTGGGGGCTCACTACGTAGCCGTAGTCCGCGACGGAGAAGAACAGCCGCCCACAACATGGGACGAGCTGACCGGCAAAGCCATCGTGATTCAACACGGTGACTTGATGCACGATGTCCTGATCGAGCTGGGAGTGGATGCCCGCATCTCGTTTGCAGAGACCCAGCAGGACGCGTTGCGGGAATTGGCCGGCGGCCAGCACGACTGTGCCTTGGTACTCCGATTATGCGCTCTGCACGTGATCCGAGAGCAAGGCTGGCAGCACCTGCGACTCGGGCAGCGCCCCTTGCACTCGGCAGATTACTGCTACGCTGTAGGTTCTGGCCAAACCGAGCTGCTGACGCAGTTTGCGGAGGGATTGGCGGAACTGCGGGAGAAGGGAGAATACCAGCGCATTTACGACCAGTGGTTGGGAGTCTATGAACCATCACCTGTCGAGCTGGCCTCGGTGTTGCGTACCATCGGACTGATTGCCGGACCGCTGCTGATACTTCTGATGGGATTGTACACGTGGAACTGGACATTGCGGCGGCAGGTGGCCCGGCATACGGCAGCGCTGCGGAAGAGCGAACAGCAATTCCGATCGCTGGTCGAGGGCGCACCGGATGCAATTTTTGTTCAGTCTGGCAACCGGTTCTTGTACGTGAACCCGGCCGGCTGCTGCTTGTTGGGAGCCGAGTCGCCGGAGCAACTGCTGGGCCAGCCGGTGATGGAGTTCTTACATCCCGACTATCACCAAATCGTTGAAACCCGGCTTCACGCCTTGAATATTGAGAGGAGCCTGGTATCCAAGCACGAGGTGGTTTGGGTCCGGTTGGACGGGAGCGAAGTTCCGGTCGAGGTCTCTGCGGTTCCGATCGAGTATCAGAGTCAGGACGGTGCCTTGGTGTTCGCCCACGATATCCGTCTCCGAAAGCAAACCGAAGCCAGACTGCGCCAAAGCCGCGAGAGCTACCGGGAGCTGATCGAGAATCTGAACGAAGTGGTCTTCTCCCTGCGGCTGGATGGGACCATCGACTTCGTCAGCCCAGCGATCCGGGAGCTTTTTGGCGACGGTCCGCAGGAGCTGATAGGCCAACCATTCAGCCGGGACATCCACCCCGACGATCTGGATCAATTGATCGTGATTCTTGAGGAGACCATCGCCCAGGGACGACCTGCGGTGCATGAGTTCCGGCTGTTCGACCGGTCTGGCCAGATCCATTGGGTCCGTGCTTCGGCACGCGTGCGGTTAAGCGATGGGCAGCCGGACGGCGTCCAGGGCGTGCTGATGGACATCACCGAACAGAAACGGGTAGAAGCCGACCGCGAGCGGCTGATCGCAGCTATCGAGCAGTCGGGTGAGGCGATTATGATCACCGATCTGTCCGGCACGATCGAATACGTCAATTCGGCATTCCAGACGGTAACCGGCTATTCGTCCGACGAGGTGCTCGGCCAGAACCCGAGCATTCTGAACAGCGGCCGGCAGGACAAAGAGTTCTACCGTCAGATATGGGGGACGATTCTTGGGGGCAACATTTGGCAAGGACGCATGGTCAACCGGCGCAAGGACGGGGCGCTGTACACCGAAGACGCCGTCATCTCGCCCGTCCGCGACCAGTCCGGAACGATCGGACACTTCGTCGGAGTTGCTCGGGACGTGACCGAGCACATCCAACGCGCGGCTCAGTTGCAGCAAACGCAGAAAATGGAATCGGTCGGCCAATTGGCGGGTGGGATCGCGCATGACTTCAACAATCTGTTATCGGTCATCCTGGGGTTTGCTGGCTGGGCCTTAAACGATGTGGCCGAAGGCACTGCCCTGTACGACAAACTGATCGAAATCCGTCATGCGGGTGAACGCGCCGCCGACTTGACCCGTCAACTGCTCGCCTTCGGCCGTCGGCAGGTGCTGCAGCCCGTCCCGTTCGATCTGAACACCGTCGTCCGGGACATGGAAAACATGCTGCGGCGCATCCTGGGCGAGGACATCGATCTTCGACTGATCCTAGCGGACGATACGCAATGTGTCGTCGCCGATCCGGGACAGATCGAACAGGTCCTCATGAATCTGGTGGCTAATGCCCGCGACGCCATGCCTACAGGCGGCAGGTTGACGATCGAGACGGCGAGTGTCGACGTCAATGATGAATTCATTGCCCAGCAGATGGGAGTCGACTGCGGCTTTTTCGTACGCTTGGCAGTAAGTGATACCGGCTGCGGAATGGATGCAGCTACCTTGCCCAGAGTCTTCGAACCGTTCTTTACCACGAAAGCCCCTGATCAAGGTACCGGCCTGGGACTGCCGACCGCACACGGGATCGTCAAGCAGAGCGGTGGTGACATCCGAGTCTACAGTGAACCGGCCAAAGGCAGTACGTTTAAAGTGTATTTGCCGCGTACTCTGCAAGCGCCCGTCAACCGCCGTGAGGCGCAGCCCGAGCAGATTCCTCACGGCAACCATGAACGTGTGTTGGTAGTCGAAGATGACCCGTCGCTCCGGACCTTGTTGGAAAGCATGCTGACGGCCCACGGTTACCGAGTTACCATGGCAGCCGACGGCTTTCAAGCACTGGAAACGGTGAAGCATCAAAACCTGCGCCCCGACCTTGTCTTGACCGACGTCATCATGCCGGGCATGAGCGGCAAGCAGTTGGCCGACCGATTGCGCGAAAAGCACCCGGGACTGAAGATCCTGTTCATGTCGGGGTACACGGACAACGCCATCGCCCACCACGGCATCCTGGCGCCTGGGATTCCTTTCCTTCACAAGCCTTTCAGTCGGACCGACCTGATCACGAAAATCGCGGAGCTACTGGCAGATCGGCGACCTGTCGAAGCGGGTCCCAGGAACGTCCTGATGATCGATGATGAACCAGCGATCCGCAGTTTGGTCGAATTGGCGTGCAAGCAGCGGGGACACCAATTTGTGGGAGTCAGCCATACGGCTGCCGCACTGGAATCGTTGGCCGCCCGACCAGCCGATGTGTTGTTAATCGACATGAACCTGTCGGGGGAAGATGGTGAAGGCGCACTGCGCGAAATCCGTGCAGCGGGCCACACGGCACCGGCCGTGATGTACTCGGGCGCTGCCGGTTCCGTCGCCCTGGATGCACTTCGCCCTTTGGGCGCCATCGCCGTCGTAGAGAAATCCCATGATCTCCGCCCACTGCTCGACACCATCGAGCGAATCTGAACCGCCGGGGAGTGGGGACTGGGGCGCATTGTTTGTAGGTTGGGACTCTGTCCCGACCGGGTCGGCTCGGAGACCCAATCTACTTGGTTGCGGCCGAGCCTCGTTAGGAGCTTCTTCTTCCAAGGGAAGGCTGAGCGTTGGCAGGCCGCGTGGGGCTGCAAATGCCGAGGTCTACGTCAACCGGTAGATCCCGGGCATGGGCACGGGCGGCGAAGAAAAGGTGACAGGCACCAAATTTGGCGAGTCTGGGAAATATGGGCAGACCAGCCACCGGCCGGTTCCGGCCTCGATCGTAACCTTGCGAAATGCTGTCAATGCTAGTGCCGTTTTCAGTTCGTGAGTTTC
>SKVE01000414.1 GCA_007129635.1 Planctomycetaceae bacterium | reverse complement strand
GCCACATCGCTGATAATCAGCGGATACAAACGCCCGATCGCGGACATCGCCTCCAGCCGCTGTTGCTCGGCAGCACTGGCAAACAATCCGGGCAATTGCAGTTCACATGCCGCTGGCCAGACGGACAACCCAGCCGAACATAACCCCGCAGGTTCGATTCGCACGACGCGATCGGAACCGGACCAGGGGATGTTGCGGATCACCAGATAGTTGCCGGCGACCTGGACGCCGTACCGCAGCTTGATCACCCCTGCGATATCCATGCTCCAAACATCCCTGCTCCATACCCAGCGATCCTGCCCGTCGATCTGATGGAACGACGCGCGAAAGCCGTCGAATCGTCGGCCTCGCGGTTCGACGGTCCCGACAGTGGCAGCCTGACGTAGGTACCGAGCGGTTTGTTCCGGATCGCGAGTTTCGATCAGAATCGTGCAGGGTCGAGTCAGCAGGGACAGGGCGGCGGATGCCATCAGCATATCGCTACCGGTGCCCACCATGCTGCCTCCGAACGCTCCCATCACGTCACCGCTGCCCAGAGCGATCACGGGATCGGCGTCGAAGACGGCCAAGTGAACGGCCGGCCCAAGATCGTCCAACAGCGCAGGACTGGCCCCACCGTAACGCCGGAAAAAGTCCGACATGTCCCCGGCAAATTTCTGCCAGAATCGATCCCGCAAGTTGACTGAGAATTGCAGCACCGGGTCGGGTTCCATTCGCGGAATGACCAGCGGCCTGCTATCCTCGCGACGCAGCATGACCTCTCGTAAGTCGTTGTAGATCGAGCTGTCGATCAAGGGCAGAATGAAAGTCGTCAACTCCAACGACCGATCGGGCGCGTCGTCTAATCGGATGGCGATCGGGTCGAAAAACTCGCTCCAATAGCGCATGTAATTATCGACGTACCGCTGATACGCTTCGGCCTCGGACGGTGTCGCTCTTCGGATCGGGACGTCCAGCAGCGTCTTCATGCTTTCCAGCGAACCAAATGTTTCGGAACGGACGCGACCGTCGGCGTCGATCGCATAATCGACAGCAGGAAAGTCGGATGGCAGATACTCCATGCGCACCAAGTCCTCCACCGACTCGATCGCCGCGATCCCGTCCAACCGAGCCAGCAGCGATTGGGCCGTCAACCATTCCATCCGCGCGCGGGCCTGCGCGCGACGCAACTGACCCAGTTTCACCTCGGGGCCGACGATGCGGCGGATGAACGAGTCCGAGAAGTAGGCCAAGATGCGCGTCTGGGGTTCTACGGGAACTTGCTTCAGCATGTAACGAAACTCGTCGCTGCGTCCCAAACTGCCCGCGCCGTCCGCCGCGATCAACTCCAACACCCGATCCAGTTCGCTCCGGTGCGAGCTGATGCACAGCAGATCATCTCGCAGCGCCCAATAGGTCTCCCGACCGCTGCCTGGCCGCGCGATCACGACATCGTCGGTCGTCAAGCCTCGGATACCAATCAACCGCAGCAGGGGCACCAACAACTCGGGTTGTTTCAGCCGCGCAATGACCGTGAGATCGGTCCCGTCGATCAGTAACAGGTCAGGCAGAACAACCGCCATGTCGTGCAGGACGCCCGATTCGAGCACGGCTTCGAGCCACGGGCGCGAAATGCCCAGTCGCTGCAGGTAGCGGTTGGCGAGTCCGTAGTCCAAGCGGTTTCCGGTCCAACCGGCCCCGGCCGCAGCCAAAAACCCGGCTCCCTGATCCAGCAGCGGCAGGATCGATTCCGGTTTGGCAGCGTACACGAAGAACCGATCCGGTGGCACGGCATCCGCCAAACGCAACTGACCGCCCGGATCATCGCCCAGCATCTGTGCGAAAGGATGCGACGGGACCTCGACGCCCGGCAGCGATGCGATATCGACGGTCGGTTTCGCCGCTTCATCTGCCGACAGTAGCGTCTGCATCTGCAGTGTCTCCTCGATGGCCGCCCGGCCACCTAACAGCGAAAACGCCGACAGATTCGCTCGGGCTTCCGGCGTCTGCTCCGTATCCGCCCCGCCGGGCACGGCCAGCCAACTGCGAAGCACCGGTGCCGGACCGGTCCGCAAAAAGGGTTGCCATGCGAAACGACGAGCTTCTGTCAGCGAGTCGAGAACCTGCTTGTCCTGTCGAACTTCTGCCGGGGTCCACGTCTGTTTCTGCTGGTCGTTGGTGATCGCATTGAAAAACTGGACTTCGAACGGCTGGCGATGCGATCCGTTGCGGACGGCGACCAGCGTGTACGCCAGGGTCGGAGATACTGTTTCGGCTGGCTCGTTACTGCTGAGCCGAATCGGACGGATCTCCAGTTGGTACTGCTCCAATCGTTTCGGGTCGATCGTTTCGCGGACACAAGTGCCGTCGGTGTACAGCACCCAGTGGCGACCATCATCCACGTAAGGTCGTAACTCGATTGCCAGCAACTCGCGTTGGTCGCTCGCGACGTCGATCCGCTCGTCATCAGCAAAATGAAACTGCGCCGAAGGCACCAAGAACACGAAGGGACCATCCGGCGGCCTCCCGTCCACGGCCTCGTCCCAATCCCGCCATGGTGATTCCAAGAGAAATTCCGACACATACCGATGCGTCTCAGCATCCAGCTCGTCGACATCCTTCGGGCCACGTCCAGTATGCTCGCGGGCAAAGCTTTGACAGGCATGGTGCACCGAGCGGACTTTCCGTTGGCCCTGGTCGATCCGTCGCTGCTGAATGGCTGCCGCAGTCCGGCGCCCGAGCAAGCGGCGGCCAGTTTCCGGCGGTGGCGTCAGGTAAAGCTGGACGACCGTCTCGTCCGTCGCGGGCCGTACGTGCCAAAGCCCCTCGGCCGGCAGGTCAACTTGCCCGCGCAATACGACATAAGTCGAATGGGGCAATTTGTGCATGGCGGTATCGGTGATCTCCGCTTGGCCACTGACAACCACTCCGAAGAAGATCACCACAGCAACGGTCAAGGCCTCGGACTTCATGGCACCCACTCCTTCTGCTCTTGGTTCGACGCGTTTGCACAACGCAGCGCGCCCCACTTCCTTGATGATACCAAGATCGTCGCTAGAAATCAGCAATCACTTCGTTGCCGTTGCGGGTACCGAGCGCTCGCCAAGTGCTCCGCTGGATGGTCTCACTGACCGAACGTACTGAACCGTCCATCAGCAGCACGTTCACGACCCCGGAATGGTAGCTTCGCGACGTGATAATGCCGTAGGTGATGTCGGTGGCGTTTCGGCCCTCACGACTGCTGGACACATTGATGTCGTATTGCCTGCCATCGACGATATGCGGCACAACCGTGTTGGGAACGAAGGTCGTCGTGAACCCTGTGTGGATGGATCGCCCACAGACCCATTCGCTGTGCCCGTTGGTTGGCGACCAAGCGCCGCCGGTGTACTGAGCGGATACTTGATCGGGAGTTTCCGGAGGTACGGGGGGCAGCGACGCATCGTGGAAACGTGGCGTGAATGCCTTGACCTCCGCCATCGCCATGGTGTTGCTCAAGCCATCGACAAAAGACGCCGGGGTCAACCGGCTGTTCGGAGCGAATGCAGCTCCCCCATCCCGGCCGTTGATCGGATTGAAGATTTGGTAGAGCCCGACGCTCAACGTGTAACTCAACGGGTAATGGTAGGGGATGCCCTGCCCGTTCACTCGAGGACGATCACCTACGTCGCTGGGGCACATCAAGGTGGAAACCCGCAACGCCGCGACTCCGTGAGGCGGAAAGTTGCCGGTGTTATCCGGGTGGTGATAGCCCACCGAGTAGTTGATCAGGCTTTGGACGGAAGATTGTTCAATGAACGGCAACAGCAGGGACTGGCCGGACCACGGCTGATTTGTCGAGCCGCCAAAGACGATCGACGAAGGAGGAAAAACCCCCACCGTCGACTGGTAATTGTGCAGTGCCAAGCCCAATTGCTTGAGATTATTCTGACAGCTCATGCGTCGCGCGGCTTCTCGAGCCGCCTGGACGGCCGGCAGCAAAAGAGCCACCAGCACACCGATGATCGCAATCACGACCAGCAATTCGACCAGGGTAAAGGCGAGGCGAGAAGTTTTGGGTGCGAGTGATTTGGGAAGATGCATCGTCACGTCCTTTATGTTGAGATTTCGTTAACCACCTTGGGGGACCGGTCCTCTGTCGCCGCGACCGCCACAACGCGGCCACCCACAACAGATCATGAGAATCAGTCTCAATATCATCAGGATACCTGTGAGCGGCGGGGGGTGTCAAGGGGGGCTGGGAAGCTTTTCGGAAAAAGATGAAAAGAGTTGGCTAGAACCGTTTGAGCGTGGGCGAGATAATCGATCGTGGTTTGTCTGCGGTATCTGATAGGGCGTGGTGGTCTTGACGGACAGGGAAGACGTAGACGGACGGATCATCTTCAGGTCCTCGCTTTCTTTTTCGCGGGGGAGTGGGTTCGCGGTGGCTGGTAGAGTTCCAGGAAGCATTTCTCGTCGAGTTGGGCGACTTCGCGGCTGATGCCATAGGCCAGCAGTTCGCCGCCCAGGGTCATCATCAGCCGGTAGTTGCCGGCGGCGTGGTCGACCAGCGTGTCGATCAGTTCGGCGCTCATCAGGCTGGCGTTGCCGGCCTTGGCCAGGGCGTGGCGGAGGAGTTCGGCGAGTTGCTCGCGCGCGACGGCCTCGGTATGCAGCCGGGTGCGGATCCGCGTAGCCAGCGGAACCAGGTCGGGATGCCGCAGGAGTTCCAGCAGCCGGTCGTCTCCCGACAGCACCATCGTCAGCAGGGACGTGGCGTCGAAGTCGGCGCTGGACAACAGCCGCAGTTCGCTGAGCACTTCGGGAGCCATCCGATAGAAGTCGGCCGTTTTGGACTGGGGTCGTTCCAGGACTCCGACCACCACGTCCCGCAGCGCGGCCAGACGCTCGGCGACGATCCGCAGTGCCACCGACTTTGGGCAAGTTCGGCGAAAACGGGTTCCATTTCAGGCCCCCGGTGATCGTGATCGGCGAGAGAAACACCAGCAGTTTTTTCCACTTCTCCCGGGGATCAGCCTCGTCGTCGCGGAAAAACGCCGTCAGCAGCGCCCGGGGCAGATCGAGCAGTTCCCCCAGCAGCGCCAACTGGCCGCGGGCCACCTTCCAGAACGGCGTTTGCGGAAAGTTATCCCGCCAGAAGACCTGCCAGCGTTCGATTGTCCGCGGGTCCACCTCGAACAGGTCCGCCAATTCGCGGATGCGTTGCGGGGTGGGTCCTTGGCGCATGGCCGCCACCAAGATCACCACGGCGTGCAGGTACACCTTGCGGCCCAGAAACCGCACCGAGGGCGGCGTCAGTCGCTTGCGGCAACCCTCGCGCCCGCAGCAGAAGCTCAACCGATAGCAGTGTTCCCGAGACAACCCCTTTGGGCCGCCCCGCGGCTTGCGCAGATAGTCCGCCCGATGCAACCGCCCGCCGCACGAACATCCTGCCTGGCGCGCGGTAGCGGCCAGATCCCAATCGACCGAGAACAAAAAAGCCCAGAACCCGACGCTTTGCAGCAAACGATGATCCATACTTCAGTACTCCGCGGTTGGTGGAAAACTCTACGGAGTACCTCCCTCGCGAACCGAGATCCAGCGATCAGGCTCTGCGAGGGAATTTTTTTGCCCCTATCAGCCAGCTTGCGCAGATTCTGCCGATTTTAACGCTCTCATCTTGCTCACGCTCAACTGGACACGACGAGAGTAAAATGAGCGGTGGTATCCATGGAGACTGCATTTCACAAGCTTACGATCGAGGCCGCCTCAAGTCTGGTGTACGGCCTCGGTCCAACGGGCTCATCCGATGGCTTGGTTTGTGGGCTCCCTGGTGGTGTTGTGGTATGCGTTGTTTGGAGAGGACGAGCCCACGCCGCTGCGTCATCGCCCCTGGTATCGCGACAAGCCAGAGGTGACCTTCGCCGACATGCTGGGGACCTGCCGCTATCATTTGTGGCGTCACTGGCTGCGTAACTCTGCTTCGCAAGCAGAGTTGGAGCAGCGTCAAGCGTGGTTGTTGGAGTATTTAGCCACAGCGGCGTAACTCATGATCTGCTGAAGGGGTTATTTTCCGAAAGGAAAACCCCGCAAACATCCACAAACACCCTCTTCCCGCCATCGCGAGACGATCGCTCTGCGCAATCACCGCGCCAGCCGAACGGCAACCACAGGCACCGGATGCTAGCAGTCGAAATGCAAAACTCAAGTAAGAGATTACTCTCACGGAGGCACGGAGTACACAGCGTGTGCGATGTCTTTTTTCTTTGTGATCTCCGTGCCTCTGTGAGAGTGATCTTCAAAGCTCGCCGTTGAACGTGCGGGACTGGAGGCAGGCGAAGAGGGCGTCCTGCACGGCGAGGTGTGCCCGCATCCGGGTTTTCTGCTGTTCGACGGATCCCACGATGGTGGCGAAGCGGCGTTGGAGGTGGAGGGGATGAACTGGTGCCTCTTCATCCCATCGTCGTCGAGCATTTCCGCAAATTCGTCGATTTGGGCACCCAGGTATTCCCCTGGCCCCACCATGAACGCGTCTTGTACGACGAGTTCGCGCGGATCCAAATGGCGGCGAAGGACGACGACGGCGAGCGGATCATCAACCTGCCATGCCGGGAAAATCACGAGCACACTGACG
>SKVE01000479.1 GCA_007129635.1 Planctomycetaceae bacterium | reverse complement strand
TGTGCTGGGCTACGTGCTAAATCGACGGCATTTTCCACCGAAAAACGAAGGCCGTTCTTTCTATGCGCTCATGTCCGACGCACCCAGTATGCATCTTCCCGGCCGGCACAGCAGCAATCATCTGGGCCGCGGGCATAACGTTTTGTACGAAGACGGACGGGTAGAATTCATCAGCCGTCGAGCGGAACCGAGACTTTACAAGCCTCTGTTTGTCAACCGTCTTGGGTTCGCTGAGGCTGGCGCGGACGAGAATGATTACGTCATTGGGGGAAGTTGGATGCCCCCAGTGCGACGCGCCATGCTTGTCCGCTAGATACAATAACCATGGTAGGCCAACCGTTGTTGACGAGTCGAGATCGGTCGCTGTTCAGAAGTAGAGTGAGGAAATTTGCCCCGGCGAGGCAGAATGCCTCAACTGTCGTTAAGCGAAATCAATCATCCGTCCATGGGATCGGAACGAGTCGAGAGGAAATTTTATGAGATTCAAGAGGGGAGACTTTGGCATGGAGATCCTTGCCATCGTCGCAGTGTTAGGACTATGGTTTGCCCTGCAGATTTGGATTCTGCCGCGGGCTGGTGTCCCTACGTGAATGAGTGGTGTTTGTGAGCCGAGTTCGGCTCCCCAAACTCGTTTGCCTTACGTGATGCCGCCCGTTGACGACCCATCGGAGACGGTCGAGGGCGAATCAGATGTGTTGCCGGACGAGCCACGAGACTAAGGGCTTCGTCCCTGACCGCTAGAGGAACAAGGAAAAACTTCGATGATGCAGGCTGCCGCTCGCTTTTCCCTTGGCTTATTCGTTTTGGCCTTGGTCGGATGTGGATCGGAATCATCGGTCCCGTCGGTGCCCAGCGGTCCCGTTTCGCCGGTGGCTCCCGTGGTCGATGCGGATAGCATGAACGACCTGCAGCGCGAGCAGCAGCAGATCGCTCTGGCGGCACGCGAGGCCCTGTTTCAACGTTTGTCCGCTCGATTGATGGAGGTTCTGGGCGAATCCGGGCCGTCCAGGGCTATCCAGGTCTGCAAAGTGGACGCTCCGCGATTGGCGGCAGAGGTGGGCCAGGAATTTGGTGTGTCGATCGGTCGGACATCCGATCGTTTGCGAAATCCGCAGAATTCGCCTCCCCCATGGGCTCAGCAAAGTGTCGATCGACAGGTTGCCGAACCGCAGTTTTTCGCACTGGACGAGGATCGTTTGGCAGCCCTGCTTCCCATCCATACGATGACGGCTTGTGTCTTGTGCCACGGGCCGAAGGACCAGATCGTTCCGGAGGTGCGAGCGGCGTTGGTGTCACACTATCCGGAGGATCAGGCCATCGGTTTTCACGAAGGCGATCTGCGGGGTTGGTTCTGGATCGACGTCCCGGTCCCGAACGGCTAACGTGGCGGGCGGTCTGGATCGGCAGGATCGCGGCGTGCGTGCAGTGTTGCGGCCGATTGGTGCTGTTGGTTCGCCAGCCAGGATTTCCAGGCTTGCGGATGGAACCCAAAACTCACGCCACCGCTCAATTGAATCAGCGCTTGCAGCACCTCTTCATTGCGAAACGTACGGTGCAACATGATCGGCGAATCCTGCGACGTGTACGCAGTACCCTCCCACGGACTGCTGCCATCCGGCATTTCCGAGCGGACGAATGAAGTCTGACGGGCCTTGAATCTGGGCGGCAGAATCACGTAGTGCGTGGTGATCAGGGCTTCGATCAGCGGAGCCATACAAGACGGATCTCCCAAGCGGCCCAGGGCATGTGCGGCGCGGTTCAAACGAGCATTGTTGCTATGAGTCAAAGACTCTACATACAAGCCGGGCACCTGCGGCGATTGCAATCGGACCAGTTCCGCCAAACTGGCATAGAAGACCTCTTCGTCGGGATCCTGCAAGCTGATTCCAACCAGAGCTTGGACGGAAGCTTGGCAAGCGATATCGCCCAGAACGTGGATGTACAGCAGTTTGACCTGCGTCGCGTTTTCATCTCGCAGCAATTCTCGCAGCGCCCAGACCGCCATGGGGTCGTTGACTGCCAGGATCTTTTCGTAAGCTCGCCTCGCCTGGGGGGTCGCCAGCATCCCGCGCCAATGCCGCAGTTTCTGCAGCCATTCTTTTTGACGCCGATCTAAATCCTCGCGTTCTTCGATCAGTTGAACGTCCTGAGGCATCCGCCAGCGACTGCCATGGCGAACATAGCCACGCGATTCCATTCGCTGGGTGCCATGAACCCAGCGGCTCGGCGACAGATCTTCTTCCAGCATCGGACGGGGTTCAGCCTGGCCAGCCAGCACCCGCTGCACCTTGGCCGCGTTCACGGTCAGTCCGCCGCCTTCGGGCAAGGTGATCTCGTAGTTCTCTTCCGGTTGCTTGTCTCGGTTCTCCCAGCGGCCGACGATTCGACCACCATGCTCCAGAACCAGCACATCATCGGCCATCAGCACCGAGTTTCCCCAGACGATCAGCACCGCGAATCCGGCGATCGTTCCCATCCCACGGTCGAACCTGCGGATCGCGATCCCCATATCATGGAACGACCGGAGCCAGCGATTTTTGTGTTTCCGACGGTGATTCTCCAAGCTTCCGATCCCTTTCCGAAAACGGCGGCCAGCGCCGCATGCCGTTTACTTGGACCAGCTTCCCCGTTATCCTCAGACCATCAACCTTCTTTAGTATATCTGCCTTGCGGGCCATCCGGCAACGTTGGGTGCTTGGATAAAGTACCGCCATCGCCTGGTTGTGTTCTGCGGAACTAGTGCGGTTATGCTGACGAGCGAACGGGAAATGGGGGAACCAATGTTACCAGGAATCCGGCAATTTGATTTGACCGGTCGTGCGGCGATCATCACAGGCGGCTCGAAGGGACTGGGCCTGGCGATGGCGGCCGGTTTGGCCTCGGCGGGAGCGGACGTGTTGTTGGTCAGCCGCAATGAATCGGAGATCGTCTCGGCAGCCGATCGGATCGCAGCCGATTATGGACATCGAGCGATCGGAATGAGCGCCGATGTCACTCGATCCGAAGACTGCGAGGCGATGGTGGCGCGGGCATTGGATCATTACGGTAAGATCGATATCCTGATCAACAATGCGGCCGTTAACATTCGAGGTCCGATCGATCAACTGACGTACGACCAATTTCGCGAGGTGCAGCGGGTGAATGTCGATGGAGTTTGGCTGGCGACCCGCGCCGTGGTCCCCACGATGAAAGCCGCTCGATCCGGCCGGATCATCAACATCGCCAGCACGTTAGGTCTGGTGGGATTGGAGGATCGGACGCCCTACGCGACCAGCAAAGGCGCGGTGGTGCAGATGACGCGAGCATTAGCGTTGGAACTGGCACCGCTGGGCATCTGCGTGAACGCCATCTGCCCCGGCCCTTTTTTGACACCGATGAACGAGCCGATCGCCGAGGATGAACAGACCAAGAAGTTTATCCTGGGGGCGGTAGCTCTGGGACGCTGGGGGCGTCTGGAGGAGATCCAGGGCGCCGCGATCTTCCTGGCCAGTGATGCGGCCAGCTACATGGTCGGCAGCCTATTGACCGTCGACGGTGGCTGGACGGCCCGCTAACTCCTCAAATTCGACCGATGAAGGGAATTTCCATTCATGCACGCCCACTATACGGAAGCCGATTTTAACACCTGCCCGTTGATGTTCTACTACGAGATCACCCAGGCTTGCGACCTGGTTTGCGAGCACTGTCGCGCGTCGGCCAAAGAGGCCGCTGATCCCCACGAATTGTTGCACGACCAGTCGTTGGCCTTGATCGACCAGATCGCCACATTCCCGAAACCACCCACGCTGGTGTTGACCGGCGGCGATCCGTTGAAACGATGCGACCTGCACGCACTGATCCGGCATGCGGTCGCAGCCGGATTGCAAGTCGCTCTGACTCCGTCAGCCACACCGCTGGCCACGCGCGAGGCGTTCCAGGCGGTTCACGAAGCGGGAGTCAGCCGGTTGGGGATCAGTCTGGACGGGGCGGATGCCGCGATCCACGATGCCTTCCGCGGCTGGACCGGCAGCTTTGAACGAACGTTGGGGATGCTGGCCAATGCCCGTCAATTGGGCATGGCCGTCCAGGTCAACACCTCGATCACCGCGCGCAACTTCCATCAGTTGGATGCGATCGCCGAACTGCTGGTCGACCAGGGAATTGCGATGTGGTCCGTGTTCTTCCTGATCCCGGTGGGACGCGGGTTGGAACAGGTGCGGATCTCGGCGGAAGAGTACGAGATCGCCTTTCAGCGTCTGTGGCATCATGCTCGCACCAAGCCGTACGGCGTCAAGACCACCGAGGCGCCTCACTACCGACGATATGTGATGCAGCAGCAAGGCAATCCGCTGGCCGGTCCGGGCGGTCGTGTCGATCACGGCAAACATCGAGGTCACCGCGCACCGCTGGGTGTGTGGGACGGGCGCGGTGTGATGTTCGTCAGCCACATGGGCGAGATCTATCCGGCAGGCTTTTTGCCGATCGTCTGTGGACGAGTGCCAGACGATTCGGTCGTCGATACCTATCAGCATCACCCGACGTTCGTCGCGCTGCGCGACGCGGATCGCTTTCGCGGCAAGTGCGGCTATTGCGAATACCGCTGGTCGTGCGGCGGAAGTCGAGCTCGTGCCTACGCGGTCACAGGCGACCCGTTGGAATCCGAGCCCGATTGCGTCTATATTCCAGCCACGTGATCGAGAGCAAAAGAACGTACCGAACGAATCAACAAGGAGAACCGAAAATGTCGCGTTCGACGCGCAGAAGCTTTTTGACGCGAACCGCTGGACTGGCTGGAACCGCAGCTTTGGGTCGAACGGTTCTTGGGGGCGCGGCCCCAACGGCGAACGTTTCCGAGCTGAAGATCGCCAAGATCGAAGCCATCCCGCTCAGCTACCCGACGGCTGGGCGGTTCAAGTTCTTCGAGGGGCCACGCGGCGAACCGTTGGGGCACCGCACGGTGATCGTCAAGGTCACGACCGAAGATGGCTCGGTGGGTTGGGGACAGAGCGTGCCGAGTAACAAATGGAGTTACGAAACGCCCGAGACGGTCAAGACAACCATCGACGGCTATTTGGCGCCTGTGCTGGTCGGCCAGAACGCGATGGACATCGATGCGCTGCACACGGCCATGAACACGATCATCGCCCCTTCGTTTTCGACCGGCCAGCCGATCTGCAAAGCGGGCGTGGATCTGGCGTTGTTCGACTTGACGTGTAAGCACTTGAACCAGACGGCCAGCCAGCGATGGGAACGCCAAGGCCGTCGCCGCATCCCGCTCAGTTGGACGCTGAACCCGCTGTCGTTGGACGATGTGCCTCGCTTGATCGAGGAAGGGTTTCAGCGCGGCTACCGCAACTTCAACATCAAGGTCGCTCCCGATCCGGCTTTCGACGTGCAACTGTGCCGGCTGGTCAAACGGCTGGTGCCGGACGGGTTCCTGTGGGCCGATGCCAACGGCGGCTACGACGAAGCCACCGCGCTGGCCGTCGCACCGCGACTGGCCGATGCCGGCGCCGCCGTGCTGGAACAACCGCTGCGGCCCAATCAGATCACGGGTTATCAACGGTTGAAGAAGCAGGGTGCGCTACCGATCATCCTGGACGAAAGCCTGGTCCATTCTTCCGACCTGGCCGAATTCATCCAGCTGGATATGCTGGACGGCATCGCCATGAAAATCCCGCGATCGGCCGGATTGACCGATGCTCGTCGCCAGGTGGAAATGGCCTTGGAACACGGCCTGATGGTCCTCGGCAGCGGGTTGACCGACCCCGATCTGTCGCTGGCCGCTTCGTTATTGTTGTACGGAGCTTACGACCTGCAGTATCCGGCCGCCTTGAACGGCCCCCAATTCCTGGAAGGCTCGATCCTAAAACAGCCGTTCCAGGTTGTCGATGGCCAACTGGCCGTGCCCGACGGCGTGGGGTTGGGCGTCCAGGTGGACGAGGACCGACTGCAAGAGATGCGTCAAACACGCATTCGGAGCTGATCCAGCCGCGGTACGGCAGCGGGGTGCTGCCGGGCGACTTGGGGATCACCCATCAGAAATCGCTGAGAGCCATTGAATTGAAGAAACCACGTTGGATCTTGGCGCACGATCATGTGGTGTTTGCCAGAACGCTGTTCGATAAATTGGGCTGCCGCAGCGCACATGAACGCAATGCGATGCTCGCCAAAATCGGCTTCGACGACGATGAAAAACGCCGGAAACTGAGAAAGAAGCACGAGGGGGTGATCGACGACTTCCGGGTCATCGACATGTACGACGCCGCGGCGCGACACGACATCCAGGTCTATTCCGACTCGAACGCCCGGCAACGCTGAAGGAACTCCGCGTTGTTTCGCCTGCCATCTCGAAGGTGTCGAAGATCAACAGCGTGGGATGGGCTCGCTGCTTCAGCCCGTACAGAATCTGCCCCAGCCGGTCGTCCAGCCGCGTGGCCGGCCAGTTGCTGGACATCCTCCAGCGGCACGCCTTGGGCGAGCAGGTCTGTAATGGTCGCCACTCGGAACGAATGAGGCGACAGCCGGCTGGGCAGACCCGCCTTCCGCATCCGCCGTTTGACCATCCGGCTCATGTCGTCCGCCGTCATGCCGGAATCCGTCAAACGTCCAGTCCGGCG
>SKVE01000683.1 GCA_007129635.1 Planctomycetaceae bacterium | reverse complement strand
GCTTCGAATCGTTTGTGCGTTTCTGATCATGATCGTGGCGCTTCCCATCGCCGCCTTGGCGGACCCCGCTCGGGCGGGCGGGCTGCGAGTCGGTTGGGCATCGGTCGATATCACGCCGGATCAGCCGGTCGTGTTGCGAGGCCAGTTCCACGCCCGTGTCTCCGAAGGGGTCATGGATCCGGTGACCGCCACCGCCCTGGCCCTCGAATCGGTCGGACCTGACGGCGTCCGCGACTATACCGTCATGGTCAGTGTGGATTTGGCGACGGTCAGCGAGCAACTCGTCGACGAAATCCGGCAGCACATCGCGCAACAGTTGCCGGATCTGGAACCGACCAAGGTTTTCTTTTTCGCCACCCATACCCACTCGGCACCGGCCTTCGGCAGCCGGACCATCGAGCGGGACGCGGCGGTGGCCGAGCAGCACGGTTGGGAACTGCCGGCCCATTGGGCGGACTGGGGCGTTGAACTGGATGCCATGCCCGGCGAACTCTATCGCGAGTTTGCTGCCCAGCGGATCGCCCAGGCGGTCGTCCAGGCCTGGAACAAACGCCAACCGGGCGGTGTCGGGTTCGGGTTGGGTCACGCGGTGGTCGGTCATAACCGATTGACGGCCTACACGTCCGGCCAATCGCAGATGTATGGTGCGACGGATCGGCCTGACTTCAGTCATATCGAGGGCTATGAAGACCATAGCGTTCACCTGCTGTACACATGGGATGCCCAGCAGCGTCTGACGGGCGTGGTGATCAACGTGGCTTGCCCGTCGCAGGTCAGCGAATCGATCTACGAAGTCAGCGGCGATTTCTGGCACGACACGCGCGAAGAACTACGTCGCCGATTGGGCGATGATCTGTTCGTACTGCCTCAAACGGCCGCCTCGGGCGACCAGTCGCCGCATTTGATCGGCCGCCGAAACCGGAGCGAAAACGCCGAACAGCGAATGGAGCGCTTGACCGGGCGCAATCGCCGCCAGGAGATCGCGGTTCGCATCGCCGACGCGGTCACATCCGTGCTGCCGACGATCGAGAAGCATATCGAATGGGACCCGCCGCTGGTCCATCGCGTCGAATCGATCGAACTAACCCGACGACTGATTTCCGAGCAAGATGTTCAGGATGCTTTGGCGGAATCCGAGCGATGGCGGGCGCGTTACGAGCAGATGCGGCAAGCCATCGAGGACAATCCGGAGATCCGCAACAAGCGGCGCTGGTACACCGATATCACGCAGGCTTATCGCCGGACCATGCGGGGGATCGGGGTCCAGGAGCGGTTTGATTTGCAACAGGTTCAGCCGAAGATCCCTTACGAGATCCATGTCGTGCGGATCGGCGACATGGCCATGGCGACCAATCCCTTCGAGTTCTATTTGGATTTTGGGATGCAGATTCAACAACGCAGCCGCGCGGTACAGACATTCATCGTCCAATTGGCCGGCACCGGCACGTATGTCCCCACTCAGCGATCGGTGGCGGGCGGTGCCTACGGCGCCGTCCCCGCCAGCACGGCGATCGGCCCGGAAGGCGGCCGCGAATTGGTGGAAGAGACCTTGCGAATGATCGAGTCGATGTGGAAAGGTATTCCATGACGGGAAAACAACTGTTGGCAACCGCTTTGCTATTCCTCTCAACCGGCGTCATGGCGGCATCGGCCGCCGATCCGCCTCGATTGAACGTGGTCTTCATCCTGGCCGACGATCTTGGCTGGGGAGAATTGGGCTGTTATGGCCAGCAAAAGATCCCGACGCCGCACATCGATCGTCTGGCGTCGCAGGGCATGCGGTTTACGCAACACTACACGGGTGCCCCCGTTTGCGCCCCGGCTCGTTGCGTGCTGATGACCGGCAAACATCTGGGGCATGCCGAAGTCCGAGGAAACTTCCGCGCTCCCCAAGCCTTTCCGGAATTCACCGAAGGCCAGTACCCGTTGTCCGAGGCCGCGCTGACCGTGGCTCAGGTCTTCCAACGCGCCGGGTACGCCACCGGCGCGATGGGCAAGTGGGGGCTGGGACCGGTCGGCAGCACGGGCGATCCCAACCGCAAAGGGTTCGATCTGTTCTTCGGCTACAACTGCCAAGCCGTCGCGCACAGCTTTTACCCATCCCATCTATGGCACAACGACCAGCAGATCCTGATCAACGATCCGCCGATTCCCGGCCATCAACGGCAACCGGAGGGCCCGGTGCGGATGGAGGACTGGATCGGCCAGACGTATGCCCCGAAGCTGATGATCGACCAGGCGATCAAGTTCCTGAAAGATAATCAGACTCGACCCTTCTTCCTGTACCTGCCGTTCATCGAGCCGCATGTGGCGATGCATCCGCCGCGTGAATCGGTCGAACGGTTTCCCGAGCAATGGGATGACCAGGTGTATCGAGGCCAATGCGGCTATCTGCCTCATCCCCGCCCGCGAGCCGGATATGCGGCCATGATCGCCGATCTGGACAGCTACGTAGGTCGAGTGATGCAGAAGTTGGACAGCACGGAGGTCGCCGACCATACGCTGGTGATCTTCACCAGCGACAACGGTACCACACACCCTCGTCCCCAGGATCCGCGTTTTCATGTCGGAGGAGTGGACGCCCAGTTTTTCAATAGCACAGCAGGACTGCGAGGCTACAAGGGCAGCCTGTACGAAGGCGGGATCCGCGTGCCGTTGATCGTCCGTCTGCCCGGCCAGATCCCGGCCGGTGCGGTCAGCGACGTACCCGGCTATTTCCCCGATTGGTTTCCAACGCTGTGCGCCGCGGCCGGCCTGGAGACGCCCGAGGGCCTGGACGGAGAAAACCTGTGGCCCGTGCTGACCGAAGGCTTGGTGCCCGAATCGCGGCGACCGATGGTCTGGGTGTTCCCGGAATACGGCGGCCAAGTCGCCGTTCGTATCGAGCACTACAAGGTGATCCGCCAGGGACTGCGGACGAAAACCCCCGGCCCGTGGGAGGTCTATGACCTGAGCCGCGATCCGGGCGAAGCCGATGACCTGGCGGCCGAACGTACCGATCTGATCCAGCAGGCCGAAGAGATCCTCCGCCGCGAAGCGCTGGATAACCCGCAATTCCCGGTGCCGATCCCGCTGGCAGATTCCAGGAGATAAGACATGGCGATCCATGACTGGCAATCGGTCCATGCAGGGACCTGGCACGCTTTTCACGTGGCGTGGATCACGCACCTGAGTGAAACGCTGAACGGCGGCGTTTTGCCATTCGGCTATTACTCGTTGCCCGAACAACACGGGGGTCGCATGATCGCGGACATCCTGACATTGCAGTCAGATCGCCCCTCGGAGATGCCGACGGCCATCGAGGGCGGCCTGGCAGTGGCAGAAGCGCCGCCTCGCGTTCAGCGAAAACTATCGGCGTCACCCCTGGCTCGTGCCGGTCGCCGAACACTGACAATCCGGCACGTTAGTGGTCATCAGGTGATCGCGTTGATCGAGATCCTCTCGCCGTCCAACAAAGATCGGGAAAGGCATGTTGCCGAGTTCGTCGATAAAGTCTGCGCAGCCCTGTGGCAAGGGATTCACGTACTTTTGATCGATGTGTTTCCTCCCGGTCGTTTCGATGCCAATGGGATGCACGCTGCCATCTGGGAACGGCTTGACGACCAGCCTTACATCTTGCCTTCCGACGAATCCCTGACCTTGGCCTCGTATGTTGCCGACTCGCTGCCTCAGGCATATCTCGAACATCGAAACGTCGGCGAAGACCTGCTGGACATGCCCCTGTTCCTGACACCCGACCACTATGTCCTTACGCCGCTAAGGACCACGTACCAAGCGGCATTTCACGGACTGCCTGAGTTCTGGCAGAGGGAATTAAAAAAGAACGACTTGGCCGACTGAGCTGATTCGATTGCAGATTGCTTCAAGGGGTGGCGACACCGGCCAGCAGGTAGGACACGCTGTTCCAGGCCACATTGGCGATCTTGCGGACCGCGGCGGCATCGGTGTGGTACCCGCTGTTCTTCGTGGTCCGCTGGCGCAGCACAATCACCTCGACTTCGTCATCCTGTTTCGATTCGACCTTCAGCGTCTTGCCGATCCGACGGATGTTCTTCAGGTGATCGTCCAGCATCCCGAAGCCGGGTCGGGCGATCAGCACCGCGTACAGATACGGATAGTGGGTTCCCTGGACTTCGTTCACCGAAACCTGCAGTTGCAACCCTAGAAAATCCTCGGGGCCTTCCGGAAAACGGATGAAGACCCGAGCGTTGATCGGCGTGCGTTTCTCGTCGCGGCCGACCAGTTCGAACATCGGCTGGATCTGGCATGGCGGCACCGAAAAATGCTCGATGACCTTCAAAGCGACCTCCAGCGATTCGATCTGCTGGCGCAATGCGACGGGGCGCCAACCGCGCCGAGTGCCGGTAATCCAGTGCGGCAGCAACAGAACGGCTGCGTCGACGATGAACACCAGTGTCCACGGACGAGTCGCTGCGGACGAATCCAGCATCCAGACCACCACCAGCGTCGCACCGGCCAATAACGCCAGGCTGATCGCACCGGTCACGCAAGTCACATCGACAAACGTTTCGTTCCAGCGTCGGATTTTTCGTTCCAGCTCCAACACCTGATGAAAACGGTCGCGCGTGGTCTTCTCCCATTGACCGCTGCGGCTGCGACTGGCCGGCGCCAGGCTGTATCCGCGAACTAGCAAGAACAGGTTACCGGCCAGCAGCATGGGGGCGGTGACCAGCAGCACGGTCAGCGCATCGGTCCAAGGCCAAAGCAACTGGATCGCCAGCCCGGTCAGGATCAGCGCACCGGCGATGGCCAGTCGCGTCTGGTATCCCATGCCGGGCAGCAGGTAAAACTGCAGTCGATGGCGGCATTCGCGGTCCGGAAGCAGCATCCCCTTCACGTCGCCGGTCCTTTCTTTCGAGTTGCCCGTTTCAGTTCCTCACATCCCATCCCGCTCCAGTACAGCGTACAAGCTCCCTGGCACAACGTAAAATGCTCGCATCTGCGACAGGCACGCGGCGCCTGACGCTTCTGCTTGTAGTACTGCGCCCGTTTGCCGAACCAGACAGCGTGAAAGCCGGACTCCAACAGATTCCCCACCCCGCGAGCAAAGCTGGAACACGGCAGCACTTCGCCGGACGGCGATACGTGCAACAGCCCATCGCAAGCAGCACAGCCCTTGTTGCCCAGTCCGTGCTGGATCGGGTTGAAGATGCAAAACGGAGTGGGCGAATACCAGTGAAAATCGATGCCGACTCGATCGGCGTGTTCCTTGACCTGCAACACCAGCGGCCCGATCCGCGAGTACGAGACCTTCAGCGACCCATGCTGCGGCAGGTTGGGGGTGCCCGTCGGGATCAACTGGTTCATCGATACATGGGGCAGTTCCAGTGACCGAGCCAGATCGACGATCGCGGTCAGATGCTCCGCGTTTTGCTCGCAGACCGTCGTGTTGGTATGCACATACAGTCCCGCGTCACGCAGATTGCGGATCCCGCGGATCGTCCGGTCGAACGAACCTCGCCGCGCCGTCAGCCGGTCGTGCACGTCGGCCGTCGGTCCTTCCAGGCTGACCTGGGCCGACGTCAATCCCGCGTCCACCAATCGCTGAACATACCTGCGCGATGCGCAGACGATGCCGTTGGTGATCAAGTTGACTCGCATCTGTCGCTGGCGAGCCCGCGCGATGAACTCGGGCAATTCGGGCCGCAACGTGGATTCGCCCCCGGTAAAGCTGACGCTGGGCACGCGACCTGCGATGGCGATCTCGTCGATCACCCGAAACACCTCGTCCGCCGTCATCTCCTGGCGCAATGGATCGCGAACGGGATGCCGACGCTGCCACCACCGGCTGCGCTGCCAAAATTTCCAAGCATCGCGATGCTTTTCCTTCAAGGCGTTGCCGGGCGTGGCTTCGGGAGTCCCGCACCCCGCGTAACAGAACGTGCACGCCAGGTTGCAACGATACGTCAATGCGATCTCGCTTAACACCGGATACCGAGTAAAACTACCCGTGTAACGATCCACCTGGGTGCTCGCTCGCCCCTGCGCATCGCCCAAGCGACCCGCCAACAGATCGCGCACATCACAGAAAAAGGTGTGGATCTGCCGGATACGTTCTGGATGAGCTGCGAGATCGGCCGAATCCGCGATCTGCTGAATGGACTCGCCGGCCAGAGCACGCTGTAACAGCACCAACCCGCTGCGATTGAGCTGATAGACATCGGTCGGCATCTTGATCAGCACCCCGTCCTCGTGACGTACTCGCACGTAGGGCCGGATGCTGGTGACGAATTGGTCGATCCAGTCCAGATCTTCGCGTCGCCAGCCGAAATCATCGATCGGCGGCGCAGCGATGGGCAGCTCGACAAGCGTCGTCATCAACGGGCTCCTCCACTGACGCACGCGCTGTGGCAAGCACTGTGGCACGCGCTGTGACACGCACTATGGCACGCGCTGTGACATGCGCTATGGCAAGCACTGTGACATGCGCTGTGGCAAGCCGACGCAGCATATTGACCGGCAGCGGCGCCTTCGAATCCGCCTTTCAGGAAATACTGATAGCTATGCTGAGCCAGGCCTTCCGGATCGGGCAGGGCCTGGGCGAAGCGGTGGACCGGTTCATCGGCAACCGCCTGACCGACGCGGTGATGGTGAT